>JBGTCC010000507.1:0-4456 GCA_041749055.1 Thermodesulfobacteriota bacterium
CCGACCGGCCCCTACTTTGTGACCTATGTGCCCTTTGTGGTTAAACGTCTTCTCCCCCTTGGTTGCGGCTATGCCGCCCTGGGCCCTTCGTGGAGAGAGGGAATTTGCCCGCCAAGCGCGAATCCTCCAGATTCGTGCAAAGGCGGTAGAAAATTCCCGCCGCCAATGTTAGGACGAGTAAGTTTTCCAATTACGCCGCAAAGGAAACCCACATGCTCACAGCGATAAAAATCGACAACCGCATCGACGCCCATCTCGGCATCCCCGACGGCATCGGCAAAAGGCCGGTGATCGTTCACATGCACGAACGCTACGGCATCGTGCAGCACACCATGGATTTGGGCGAGAAATACGTCAAGGCCGGCTATGTCACCATCGTGCCCGACTACTTTTCCCGCTTCACCGGCGACCGCAACGCGCTGGCCGAGGGGAACGACCGATGCGAGCTCGATGACAAACTAGTCTTGTCGGACACCGACGCGGTCATGGCCTATCTCCGCACCCTGCCCCGGGCCGACATGACCAGGGTCGCCATGTCCGGCGTCTGCCAGACTGGGCGCCAACCGATATTAGTCGCAGCCAAGCGTGACTATCTTACGGCCGCGGTGGTGCTCTACGGCGCGGTCTATGACGCCGACTGGAAGTCCCACCCGATGCGGCCCGAGTCCATAGAGACGCTGCTGCAAAACATGCAATGTCCGCTCACCGCGGTCTTCGGCGAACTCGACAACCTGATTCATCTCGACAACATCGTCCGCATGACCGCGGTCTTGGCCGCGGCCAAGAAAAGCTTCGGCGTCCGCGTCTACCCCGATGCGCCGCACGGATTCTTGAACGACACCATGCCGGGCCGCTACCGCCAGCCCCAGAGCGACGCCGCATGGAATCAGATCACGTCGTTTTTGAAGTCTGTATTCGCCGGCGAATGGAAAAAGGACCGGGCGATCTGGCGTTTCGAAGCGGACAGTTCGCTGGATTATGATTTCACCGCGATGAAGCGTTGGGAGTAGCGCGCGCATTACAAATTCCAAATTTCGGATTTTCTGAAGGCGATTCCGAATATGGAATTTGAAATCTGTAATTGCGCTGCCAAGCCTGCTTGACAGCGAATGCGACGGCGCATACATTCGCGTCACCGATCCCGAAGGAGCGCGCCACGGCGAAACCAGAACAAGAAGCCTTCGATCTAGTCTCCGTCGACGAGTCGAATCCGCTGACCACCAACCGGCTGTGGCAGCGTACCCGCGAGATTCTCGCCGATTGGCTCGGCGTCATCGGCGTGGTCGGTTTTTTCCTCTGCTGGGAGCTCTCGACCCGCCTGGAGATCATCAATCCTTTCTACTTTCCGCCCGTCAGTAAGATCATCGCCAAAGGCTACGAGCTTTTCGCCAACGGCTCCATCTTGGAGCATATGTGGTTTAGCCTGACCAACTTCTTGATCGGTTTTACCATCTCGGTGGTGCTCGGCGTGGTCATGGGCGTGCCCATGGGTTGGTACCGGGCGGTGCACAAGACCTTCGATCCGCTGCTTTCCGGCATCTACGCCACGCCGTTGATCGCCTTGTTGCCGCTGATCATCATGATGTTCGGCTTGGGCTCGGTTTCGAAAATTATCATGACAATACTCGCCGCGGTGTTTCCGATCCTGATCAACACCATGGTCGGCATCGCCAACACCGACAACCGCTTGATCACCATGTCGCGGGCGTTCGGCGCCCGCGACAGCCAGATCTTCATGAAAGTGTCGCTGCCCGGCTCGCTGCCTTATATCGTCGCCGGCATGCGCGTTGCCCTGGGCCGCGCGCTGGTCTACATCGTCGTCGCTGAGCAATACGGCGCGGCCACCGGTCTCGGCTACCTGAGTTCCGTGGCGGCGCAGCGCTTCCAGATGGCCGCGATGTTCGTTCCCATCGTCATCATCGCCGGCCTGGGCGCCGGCTTGAACGAAGCGCTCAAGTCCTTAGAGCGGCGGCTCGACAAGTGGAAACCACCAAAAGCTTAAGCCAATAATTTCGGGAGGATTGCATGAAGTTGACCGGAAAAATCGTCGCGCTCTGTTTCTTTGTTCTTGTCGTGGGCGGTGTCAGCCACGGCGCCGACGCCCTGCGCAAAATGACCGTCGGCCAGGCCGGTGTGAACCCAGGCGCCGGATTATTCTCCATCGCCGTCAACCAAGGTTACTATAAGAAGCACGGCCTCGACGTTGAGATTATCAAAACCAACACCACCGCCTCCGTGCAAGCGATGCTCGCCGGCAAAATGCAAATGGCCACAGGCGCCGGAATGGCAGCCTTTGTCACCGCCCAGCTCGAGGGCGCGCCGGGATTCAAGCTGGTCGGCTCCTGGGTCAATGTGTTTCCATACAAGATCATGGCGCAAAAAGGCATCAAGAAAGTCGAAGATTTGAAAGGCAAGACCGGCCATGTCGGCGCGCCGTTCGGAACGATCCCCGACACCGCCCTGCGCTTCGCCTTGAACCGTCTCAAGATCGATCCGGAAAAAGACGTCAAGCTCGTGCAACACTCGGGAGCCGATCCCATCAGCATTCTCGCCGCCATGGAAAAAGGCGAAGTTCAATTCGGCATTTTAGCGCCGCCTTTTGATTTGATCGCCGAGCGCCGCGGCTATGAAATGCTGCTAGCGTTGCCCGGACTCGGCATTCCTTGGCAGCAAAACGGCGAAATTGTGCCGATCGCCTATCTCCAATCAAATCGCGACAACGTCGTCCGCTTCATGCGCGCCACCGCCGAAGCGTCGAAGTTCTTCTTCGATAATAGGGAAAAAACTCTCGATATCATGACCGAGTTTCTCGGCCGCCCGCGTGACGAAACGGAGTATGCCTACAATCAATTTAAACGCTGGGTCGACAAGAACCCCCGGCCCCAGGCTGAGACCATCAAAACAACTTTGCTAGCGATCAAAAAAAATACCCCCAAAGCCGAGGGCGCCAACGCCGCGTCCTTCGTCGATACCAGCATCGTCGACCAGTTGATCAAAGAAGGGTTTTACAAGTAAATCCGATCGAGAGTTGAGACAGAGATAGAGATAGAGACAGAGATAGAGATAGAGACAGAGATCGAGACAGAGATCGGGGCGGTCTCTGTTTCTGTCACAATTCTCTGACTCCGTTGTTTGACCCACTCCACCCTGAGTGTTAGCATTCGCGCAGTTTTCATTAAGGAGATTTTATTCGTGAAGTTATATAATTTCGATTTGCTCGCCTATCCTCATGTGCCCACCGACGCGCCGCGCACGCCGGTGCCGAGCAGCTATTTCGATCCGGTCAAAGGTGCGGCCAACTACGCCGAGCATTTGGACGAAATGACCTACTGTGAGGAGCTAGGCTTCGATGGCGTGGTTTTCAATGAACATCACTACAGCGCCTACGGCACCATGCCTTCACCCAACTTGATTGCTTCGGCATTAAGCCAGCGAACCAAGAAAATCAAAATCGGTGTGCTTGGCAATATCCTACCGCTGCGCAATCATCCGGTGCGCGTCGCCGAAGAATACGCCATGATCGACTGCCTCAGTAACGGCCGGTTAATCGCCGGCTTCGTGCGCGGAATTCCGCCGGAATATATTTGGTACGGCGTCAATCCGGAAGAGTCGCGCGGCCGCTTCGAAGAAGCTTACAACTTGATCATGACCGCCTGGACCGAACCGGTGTGGAGCCACGAAGGCAAGTTTTTTAAATTGCACGACTGCGCCATTTGGCCGCGGCCGGTGCAGCAGCCGCACCCGCCGATTTGGATCGCCGCGCGCAGCGCCGAGTCGGTCGAATGGTGCGTCAAACGCCACCTGCCCTGCGCCCAGGTGTACCAGACCACCGGCCAGATCGAAGATACCTTCACCTACTACCGCGCCAAGGCCAAGGAGGAGGGCTGGGACGCCAAACCGGAGCAGTTCATCCTGTGCCGCCATATTTACATCGACGACACCGAGCAAAAAGCGCGGGCGAATATTGAAGCGGCGATGGCTTATTTCTTCACCGTCTTCAACCGCGGCTTCAACGAAGCGATCAACAAAGACGCGGTCGGCAAACAGCTGCAAGCCGCCCTCACCAGCGAACGCTCCTTCAGCTATTTTCGCGAAGGCAATCGCGAACGCTTCGATTTCTCGAAGATGGATTACGACGGCCTGGTCAAATCCGGTTATCTCATCGCCGGCAACCCCGACAGCGTCGCCAAACAGATCCAAGACCAGATGAAGCAAGTCGGCGCCGATCACTTCATGGGCATGTTCCACATCGGCAACTTGAAACATGACAAGGTCATCGATTCGCTCAATCTGTTTAAAAAAGAGATCATGCCGCGGCTGCGCTAAGCGATGGCGATCGGAATTGGAGTGGTGGAGTGACGGGTCCGGATTCGCAACACTCCATTACCCAACACTCCCTCACTCCCGGGGGGGCTTGCGAATGATCAATCGAGCGCATATCTGCCGTCTGGTATTC
>JBGTCC010000508.1:0-2961 GCA_041749055.1 Thermodesulfobacteriota bacterium
ATTTGGGCGTGGCGCGGGTGAGTTATGGCTCAGGTTTCATGAAAGCGGCGATCACGGGGAGCAAAAAATTGGCCCAGGAAATTCTTGAAAAGGGGACATGCAGTTTATTGAAAGATGGCGTGCAGACGCCGGAGATTAACGCGCTGGTGAGCAAGAAGCGCGGCTAGGAGAATCCATGGCGACACCGTACCGCGAAAAGTTAGACAAAATTCGCATGGCTTTTCCCCAACCGGTTTCCAACCGGGTGCATGATTCTTATTTCGTCCATAGCATCATGCGCGCGTTGGACATGGTCGATGGGCTCAAGAGCGAAGTGCCGGTGCTGGGGCCGCGGGAGCCGCTGGATTATGGCGCGGCGCAAATGGCGCGATTACCGGAGGTTTCGTCGACGGTGGAGGATGTGACGGTAAACTTAGTCGACTATTTCAAAGGTCTGACGATCTGGGGCCATCCCCGCACCCAGATCAACGTGGTGCCGCCGCCGTCGATTTCGTCATTGATCGCGACGCTCTTGACCGGAGTCTACAATCCCAATCTAGCGTGGGACGAGTACAGCCATAAAATCGCCCTCGCCGAAGTCGAGGCAGTGGCCATGTCCGCGGTGCTGATGGGCTACGATCCGGCGCACGCTTCCGGCGTCTTCACCTTCGGTGGCACCGGGACAACGCTCTACGGCGCTAAAGTCGGTCTGGAGAAGGCGGTACCCGGCGCCATGCAAAATGGCGTCGGCGCTGGCGCGATGCTGTTCGCCAGCGATACCAGCCACTACTGTCGTTACAACATTGCCGGCTGGCTCGGCCTCGGCGCAAAAAATCTCATTACGATTCCCAGCGACTCGCGCAATGCGATCAAGATCGATGTGCTGCGCGATCACGCGCGGGCGGCTTTAGAAAGCGGCTGGCCCATTGCCGCCTTCATCGCCACCATGGGAACCACGGATGCGTTCGGTATCGACGATATCGAGGCCATGGTCCATATGCGTGACGAGTTGGTCGGCGAATACAATCTATCCTATCGGCCGCATGTCCATGCCGACGCGGTCATCGGCTGGGCCTGGCAAGCCTTTGCCGATTACGATTTCGAGAACAACCCGTTAAAGTTTCGTCCGCGCACGGTGCGCGCTCTGGCGGGGGCCTGCCAGCGCATTCGCCATCTACATCTGGCCGACTCCATCGGCATCGACTTTCACAAAACCGGCTTCACGCCATATATATCCAGCCTGGTGTTGTTCAAGGAACGCGACGATCTGCGCCTGTTGATACGCAGTCAAGAGCAGATGCCGTATCTCTATCAGTTCGGCGAGCATCGTCCCGGCATGTTCACGCTTGAGACCTCCCGCAGCGGCATGGGCGCGCTGGCGGCATTGGCCAATTTAAAACTGTTCGGCAAGGAAGGTCTGCGGGTCGTGATCGGCCATATCGTCGAGATGACCCAGCTGCTGCGCGAACATCTCGAAGGCCATGCCGCCACCGCGGTGCTCAACCGCGACAACTTCGGCACGGTGACCCTGTTCCGCGCCTACCCCGACGGTGTCGATACGTTTGCAATTAAAGACCAGGAGATGGACGACGAAAAGTTTCGCCCTACCTTGCTGCGCCACAACGATTATAACCGCAAGATTTTCGAATACGTCCACGGCGAAGCGATGGCCGGCCGGGGTGTGGTGATCTCGCTCACCGACTCCTACCGGGAAACCGGTTACGGCGAGCCGGTGACCGCGTTGAAATCATTTATTCTCTCACCGTTCACCGACGAGGAGAACGTCGAATCGGTGGTCGACAAGGTTTTGGAAGCGCGCGGCAAGGTCAAAGTCTGATAGCGGAAACGATGCCGACGCAAGCTCTGGTTGTTTCGTTACACATCGCCGCACAGGCGGCGGCGCCAATGCAGAGCGTTTCAACCGTCATTGCGGTCGCTGGACGAGGCCTTGAAGGCGATCGCTACTTCGAACAGACCGGCACCTATTCGAACCTTCCCGGCACGGGACGTGAAGTGACATTGATCGAGAGTGAAGCCATTGCCGCGCTGGCGCAGGAGTACGATATCCAATTGCCGCCCGGATTGGCGAGACGCAATATCGTCACCCGCGCTGTTGCGCTGAATCATCTGGTTGGGAAAACATTTATCATCGGTGCCGTGGTGCTGCGCGGCATGCGCCTGTGCGAGCCTTGCTTGCATATGGAAAAACTCGCCGCCAAGGGAGCCGCGCACGGTTTGATTCATCGCGGCGGGCTACGCGCTGAAATCGTCAGCGGCGGCGTGATCCGTGTCGGCGAGCGGATTTTTGCATCAGAGGAAACGGCTTGAGCGGCGGCCCGGGATGATGCCATGACAGGTTTTGCACTAACGCTCATTCTTGGCGCCGCGGTCATCCATGCGACTTGGAATCTGATCAATAAGCAGGCAAGTGGCCATGCGACCTTTACTTGGATCGTCGCGGTGTTGTCGGCGTTGTTCTACGCGCCGGCGACGATTGCGATCATCGAGATCTGGCAGCTGAAGTTCAGCTTCGTCGAGGTCGGCATGATGGCCGGCAGCGCTGCGCTGCACACCGGCTATTTCTTGCTTCTCAATCAAAGCTACCGGGTCGGCGACTTGTCGCTGGTTTATCCGTTGGCGCGCGGCACCGGGCCGTTACTATCGACGTTGGCGGCGATTCTATTACTCGGCGAGCGGCCGTCGGCCATCGCCCTCGTTGGCGCGCTCTTGATCATCGGCGGCGTCATGGTGTTGGCCGGCAACTTTGCGCGGCTGCGCCAGAGCGGCACGCGCGCCGCGGTCGGCTATGCGCTGATCACCGGATTATTCATCGCCGCCTACACCTTGTGGGACAAGCAGGCGGTGAGCCATTTCGCCATCATGCCGCTGGTTTTGGACTGGGGCGCTAATGTCGGGAGAGCGATTTTACTCACGCCCTTGGCCCTGCGCTATTCCGAGGAAGCCGTCATCGAGTGGCGCGAG
>JBGTCC010000509.1:0-3299 GCA_041749055.1 Thermodesulfobacteriota bacterium
CTTGGCGTAGGTCACGGCCAGAGGCAGCTAGGGCAACTCCGGGTGAGGCTTCGCGAGGGCTTGGAGAATGATGACAAACTCGCCGCTGTCGATTTGTTTCTTCCACAGCGAGCGAAAGCTTTCCCAGCCGGTGCACAGCCCGGTCAGCTCGCCGCGCTCAATCGCCAGACGCATGTCGCCGGTGCTCTTGTAACCCAACACCAACTGCGCCGGCGCACCGATGGTCGCTGCCAGCAGTCTCGTCGTGTCATGGCCGCCGGTGCCAGGCGCCGTGCCGCCCAAACGGGGCGGCGTCTTGGCCGCCAGCCATTTTTCCACGCTGTCGATACCCCCGGCCTTGGGAAAGCCGCAAACGATCTCGACCTTCGCCACTGCGCCGACATACTCAAATCGCGCCGCGTCGAAGCTAATCTCTTTCTGTCCCATCGCCTGGAGCGGAAACAGCGAGCCGCTGAAGTGGCCGAGGGTCAAGCCGTCCGCTTTGGCGATTCGATAAAGATGATTGGCGGACGCCAGACTACCGGCCCCCGGCATGTTATCGACGACGAACGCCGGGTTGCCGGGGACATGCTTACCCATGTAACGCGCCACCGCGCGGGCGTAGAAATCATAGCCGCCGCCCGGCGCGTAACCGACCACCAAGCGCACGGTTTTGCCGCGGTAGAATTCATGATTGCCGGCACTGCCATTCCCGACCATGAACAGCCAACAAATGAGAACGAAAGCCCAGCCCGCCAAGCGATGTTTCAAGAGTGCCTCGCCTCCCAACTGAGAAAGTAGTTGTGAATTTGTAGCACAAACCGCTGTTTACTCAACGCAGCCAGCGCCCGATGGTGCGGTGCCGCCGATCCATCGGAATCATGTGGACTTCCGAGGGAGAATACTTTTACCGGGCACCCATCTCCTTGACCGCCTCGCGCAAATAACTTTGATCGACATACTTGGCCGCGTTTGGGACCGCGCCTTTCGACTGGCTCTGCTCCCAATAGATCTGCGTGACGTTTTGCAGACCGTCGATGTTCAAGTCGCCGTCGGGGTGCCACGTCTTGGTCGACGTGTAGAATTCCCAGCCGCGCCGGGCGTGGTCGGGTTTGAGGTTCATTTCCTTGGCGAGATAGTCCGCTGCGGGCTCTTTGTTCTGGTAAATCCAGCGCATGGTCTGCGCCATGGCGCGCATGACGCGCACGAGCACCGGCCGGTTTTTTTCCGCCCATGCCCGCTTGGTCGATAGTGCAGCCAGCTGGTAATTGGGAATTACGTCGACGAAACGACCGATTTCGTTAAAGCCCTGCTCTTCGGCAGCGTAATTCACTGGCAGCGACAGCGCCGCTGCATCGATGGCCCCGGCAACCAGTGCCGCGTAGGTCTGCGGTGTGCCGCCTATGACCAGCAGTTTGTAATCCCGCGGGTATTCGAGCCCTTTCACCTTGAGCACTTGGCGCAGCGCGAAGGTGACGCCGGAAGTGAGGCTGATGGCGCCGAAAGTAGCGCCGCGCAGGTCGCTGTAGGTTTTGAATTTCTTGGCGGCCATGATCGACTGCGTCAGGCCGTTGATGAGACCGCCAACGATCACCAGATCGAGCCCCTTCTCGATGGCCGCGATGGGCGCGTCAGACGCACTGCCGGCGATTTCCAAAGAACCGCCGGCCAGGGCTTGAATGCCGACGTCAGAAGCCCGAATCACCACGACGTCGACATCAAGGTTCTGCTTGGCGAAAAAGCCCATGCGCGAGGCGATCCAGAGTGGACCGTAGCCGAGTGTTTTGGTCGCCGAACTGATGCGCAGTTTCGTACGCTCCTGGGCGCCGCTGTAGGACGCAACAAAAACGGCAGTGAGGATGGCCGCGATAGAAATAAAGTTTTTCACCATCGGATGCTCCTTCACGTGCACGGCACGCTTTGTTCGCGGGAATTCAAGTCAGGGTCTTCAGGCTTCCGTGTCGCTAACCTACCACCGCGAAGATCCTAAAAGAAATCGGAATATCTCCCGCAAAGGCGCAAAGTACGCCAAGTTCGGATTTGTTGTCATTTCGACCGAAGGGAAAAATCTTTCTTAGGTCCACAGCCTACCGTCGGGATGACGAGCATGGGCCCGTCATCTTTGCGACTTGGCGCCTTTGCGGGAGATAATCCGAGACAAAACAGTGCGCGAAGCGCACCCTACGAAAACCTTCGTGTCCTTCGTGCCTTTGTGTTTAAGATGCTTCCACGCTGAACCCGAAAGCTCCTTAGGTCAGCACTTCTTCCTGGCGCCACTGCTCGATGGTGGCTTTGTCGTAGCCCAGCAGTTCGCCGAGGATTTGCTCGTTGTCCGAGCCGAGCCGGGCCGGCAGCTTGAGCGGATCTTCGGGCATGCCCTTGAAGATAAAACCGCTGCGCGGAATTTCAAATGGCCCGATCAGCGACTCGGAAAATGACGAGAAGTAATTGCGATGGCGCAGCTGCGGATCTTTGAGCAGGTCGGCGCCGGTCTGCACGACGCTGGCCGGCACTCCCGCCGCTTGGCACCGGGTCATCACCTCTTCCGCCGGACGGGCCGCGGTCCATTCTTTCACAATGGCGTCGAGCTCAGCGCGGTTATTCAGGCGCGATTGCAGATTAGCAAATTTTGCGTCGCTGACGAGATCAGCCCGGCCGATGACACGGCAGAAGCCGCGCCACTCGGCGTCGTCGCGCACTGAAATCACGCACCAACGATCTTCACCCTGACAACGGTAAACGCCATGGGGTGCGGCCAAAGCATAGTGATTGCCCCTGGGCTTGGGGTCGTCGCCGTTAACGGAAGTTTCCAAATAGGTCGTGCCCAACACCGCCGCCGTCCCCTCGATCTGTGCTAGGTCGATGGTCACGCCCTTGCCGCTGCGCCGGCTGTTCAACAGCGCCGCGATCATCAGCGTCGGACCGAACACGAAACCTAAGTGATCCGGATAAACGCCCTGGCTGCCGATGGGCCGATCCTGCTCAGGATGGTTCCAAAGATAAGTGATGCCCGAGAAAGCAGTCAGGTTGAAGCCCCAGGTGCCGTAGCTGCTCTTGGGCCCTTCGGTGCCGAAACCCGGCAGTTTCACAATCACAAGTTTGGAATTAACTTTGCGCAATTCTTCGTCGCCCAATCCGAGTTTATCCAACACCCTAGGGCGAAAATTTTGCAAGATCGCATCGGATTTGCCGGCGAGCTCGCGGATCAGATTCGCGCCGGTGGGATTTTTCAGATTGATCGCCAGCGAACGCACGCCGAGATTGCACTCGATAAAGCGCGGCGCCTCGTCGATGTCTTTATGCTGGCCGTAATGGCGAAA
>JBGTCC010000510.1:0-3815 GCA_041749055.1 Thermodesulfobacteriota bacterium
GGGAGAACCGCATGCACGGTTCGGAGGGCGGGGACGGCGAAAGCCGTCTCCGACCCCTATCAGGCTAATTCGGCGGTGAACAAACCTGGATTCCCGCGTGCGCGGAAATGACGAATCGAGGAGGGGAGCATGCTCTGGGAATGCGAACCATTTTCATGCTCGGTAGGCGAGCGCAAGCTCATGGCACTTCGTGGTGAAGAAATCTATGAAAAAAGTCGTCGTTACCGGCGGCAGTGGCAAGCTCGGTCAGTTCGTGATTCGTGATTTGCTAGATCATGGCTATAGCGTGCTCAGTCTCGATCGCGTCGCGCCACGGGAAAAGCTTTGCATGAGTTGGCAGGTGGACCTGCGCCATGCCGGTGATTTGTTCGAGGCGTTGCGCGGCGCCTACGGCATCATCCATTTGGGCGCTTACCAGGCGCCCAACCTGGCGCCGGACGCCGAGACCCTGAACAACAACGTGTCGGTGACTTACAACGTGCTGCGCGCTGCGGCGGATATGGGCGTGAAACGCGTCGTGCTGGCGTCGAGCACGGCGGCCTTCGGGTTTATCTACGCCAGCAAACTTTGGGCGCCGGAATACCTACCCGCCGATGAAGCGCATCCCTCGACACCGCAGGATTCCTACGGGCTGTCCAAAGTGTTGGGGGAGCGGATCGCCGACTCCATCGTCTCGCTGCATCGCGACATGACCGTGAGCAGCCTGCGTTTCCCCGGTGTGAACTTCGATCTGTCGTACGAGAGCTTTCGCGACCGCTGGCGCAATCCGGCGACCCGCGCCAGCGGCTTTTGGACTTACATCGACGCCCGCGACGCGGCGATGACCTGCCGGCTGGCGCTGGCAGCGAAGTTCAAAGGCCATGAAGTGTTCATCGCGTCGGCGGCGAAGAACTGCATGATCCAACCGACGCGCGAGTTGGTAAAAAAATATCTGCCCAAAGGCGCTCGCTTCAAAAAAGTCGCCGGTACGCACTGGAGCTGCGTCGACTCCTCCAAGGCGCGGCGCATGCTCGGATTTAAGCCGCAGCATCTTTGGCAGGATTATCTAGCCGAGGGGCGGGAGCAGAAGTATTGAAGTGGGGCTCTGCGCGTTGCTGCAGTTTCGATGCCGCTTTATCGCCCCATTCTCCTTACGGAGGTGGGGATTTTTATTTCCGCTTGACCGCTGCCCGGCAGTTCAACTAGGTTTGCCGCAGTGGATCGTCATTCCTAAGGAGCTGTCATGATTCAAAGATTGTTCCGTGCGGTGGTCGTCGTCGCCGGATTGTTCGCCGCAACTCAAGCCCAGGCGCAGAGCGATTTTTATCAAGGAAAAACCATTCGCATCATCGTCGGCTATTCGCCCGGCGGCGGATACGATGCTTTGGCGCGGATGCTGTCGCGGCAGATGCCGAAACATATTCCCGGCCATCCGACCATTCTGGTCGAGAACATGGCGGGCGCCGGCAGTTTGCTTGCCGCCAATCATATTTTCAAAGTCGCCAAGCCCGACGGCCTGACCATGGGCCATTTCAGCGGCGGTTTCGTTTACAGTCAAATAATGGGCCAGCCGGGCATCGAGCTCGATATGCAGAAATTTGTCTTCGTCGGCGCGGTGGCGCGGGATGAAAGCGCCATCGCCGTGACCAAGGCGAGCGGCGTCAATAATATAGAGCGCTGGTTTGCCGCTAAGACGCCGTTAAAAATGGGTACCACCGGGCCCGGCGCTTTCGGCACCGACAATGTGCTGAAAGTCATCAAGGTGGCGCTCAATCTGCCGATGCAAATCATCTCGGGCTACAAAGGCACCGCCGACATGCGCCTGGCCGCGGAGAGCGGCGAGATTGACGGTACGACTTGGGGATGGGACTCAATGCGCGGGACTTGGCAGAAATCGCTCGAATCAGGCGTCGTGTCGGTGGTGCTGCAGTCCGTGCCGAAGGCGTTTGCCGATTTGCCCAAAGTGCCGCTGGCGATCGATCTGGCCAAGACAGCGGAAGCCAAACAATTGATCGAGTACGGCATTCACTTTCCGAGCAAGATCACCAAGACTCTAGCCCTGCCGCCGGGCACACCGGCCGATCGCGCACTGATCCTGCAGAAGGCATTGCAGGAGACGGTGAAAGATCCCGAGTTCATCGCCGAGGCGGACAAAGCCAAGATCGGACTGGCTCCGGTGACCGTCGATGAAATGAAAAAGACCGTGGATGGAGTCTTCAAGCTGGACCCCGGCCTGCTTGCTAAGCTGAAGACCATTCTCTTCTAAGGAATTGAACGGAGAGCTTCGAAAGGATATTGCAAATGGCGCAGCGCAGGCGTTGCTTGGGTCGGTTCATCGCAGCATTGACAATTCTTTGCGGGGTCGGGGAGGTATCGGCGCAGTACGATGAAAAAGCCGTAGCGGATTTTTACCGCGGTAAGCAGATTCGCATCGTTATCGGTTCCGGTCCTGGCGGGACTTATGATATTTACTCGCGGTTTTTATCTAAGCATATGGGACGCTTCATACCGGGAAACCCGGCGATGCTGGTGCAATCGCGCGCCGGTGCCGGCGGTTTGATCGCCGCCAACACCGTTTACAACACGGAGCCCAGCGACGGCACGGTGATCGGTTCCTTCGGCGAGACGTTTCCGCTGCGCCAGGCGATGGGCGCGCCGGGCATTCAATTCGACTCGGCCAAGTACCAGTGGATCGGTAGCGCGATAAATACGGCGATCGCCTGCGTCGCGCGCAGCGATTCCGCTGTGGCGTCATTCCAGGATATCGTCGACGGTAAGCCGTTTACCGTCGGCACCATGGCGCCGGGAAGCACGATCTATGACACGCCGGCGATCATCAACGCGGCGTACAATCTGCAAATGAAACTGGTGCGCGGCTTTGAAGGCGTGGCGAATATCGTCAATGCCGCCGAAGCAAAGGAAGTCGACGGCTACTGCGCTAGCTGGCTGGCGATGCTCACCACGGGGCGGCACTTACAACTGTTCGACGCCGGCGTGTTGAAGCCAATTCTCATTATGGGCGATAGGACGCCGGATCACCCGTGGCTGAAGCAGGTACCCGCCGCCGAAGCGCTGGCGAAAAGCGATGAAGCGAAGCAGTTACTGCGCGCCATGCATGCGCCGTCGCAGATCACCAATCCCTACGTCGTTCATCCGCAGGTGCCGAAGGGGCGCGTCGAGGCGCTGCGCCGGGCGTTTTCGGCGACCTTCACTGACGCCGAGTTTCTTGCCGACGCCAAGAAGAGCCGCATCGAGTTCTCCCCCAGCGGCGGCGAACAAGTCACACAGGTGGTGCGGTCGATCATGAACACACCGCCCGCGGTGTTGGCGAAGATGAAAAAGATATTGGTGCAGTGATTAGAATAAATGGATTGACCACAAAGATCCCAGCGCGACGGGGGCTACAACCAAAGATGAAGAGGGGATTTCACCGCAGAGACACGGAGTTCGCAGAGTTCGGAGTAATTCTTAATCAAAAAACCCTTTACTCTGCGTTCTCGGCGCCTCCGCGGTGAGCTTTCCGAGGATTTGCGCATGCCGGAGAAATTATCATGGATAGTAGTACGAAATGCACTAGGTTCGGAATATTGATTATCCGTGACCTCCTTCGAAAATACTTGCGAGGAGATGATCTGTTTCGGTCCGTCATACCCGCGAAAGCGGGTATCCAGGCTAATTTGGCGCAGATCAAACCTGGATTCCCGCCTGCGCGGGAATGACGAGTCGAGGGAAGCAGCATGTGGAGTGAATCCCTCCATTTTCATGATCTGTAGACGAGCGCAAGCTCATGAAACACTTCGTGGCGAAAACTCTTGCCATTTGGTTGCGGCTCTGCC
>JBGTCC010000511.1:0-5653 GCA_041749055.1 Thermodesulfobacteriota bacterium
CTTGTCGGCGAGGCGGCGGATCGGCGGCGGCATGGTGGCGGAAAATAGCGCGGTCTGACGCGTCGCCGGCGTCTTGGCCAAAATCGCTTCGACGTCGTCGATGAACCCCATCTTGAGCATCTCGTCCGCTTCGTCGAGCACGACCGTCTGAATGGCGCTGAAATCGAGTAACTTGCGATCCAGTAAGTCGAGCAAACGCCCAGGCGTGCCGACGACGATATCGACGCCGCGGCGCAGTTGCATGACCTGCTGGCCATAACCCTGGCCGCCATAGACCGCCAGCACCTTGGCGCCCACGTGGCGTCCGTAACCTTGCATGGCTTCGGCGACTTGCAAGGCCAGCTCACGGGTGGGCGCGAGCACCAAGGCTTGCGGGTTCTTGCGTGGTTGATAGTTGTTGAGAATTGGCAGGGCGAAGGCAGCGGTTTTGCCGGTGCCGGTTTGGGCTTGGCCGATGACGTCGACGCCGGTGAGCATGAGCGGAATCATGCCCGACTGAATCGGCGTTGGCGTCGTGTAGCCGAGCTCGGTCAGCGCCTTTATTAATGGCGCTTGGAGATTGAATTGAGAAAACTCTGCGGTCATTTGAGTGACTCCTTCGGATGCTTTGGGGTAGACGTTCATTTTGCTGCAACGTCTTTGCAGATACCGGTCCTGTTGTGGTTCAACAATTGGACCCATCACCTACGAGGAGCCACTCTGTTGCGTTTAAACGCCCGACCCTTGGGGGGCAGTCCCTTGCGGCACTGCCTAGACGAATTGCCACTAACTATTGGAAGGTAAGACAACCTACCATATTAATTAACCAACTTCGACTGGGGCGGCTTTGGCGACAAATTCGACCCGCTGATGCCGCCATTTATGCGGCAATGTCAGTCTGGCCGCGCCGCAGTTAGGTCCAGCTGCGCTTGCAACGCGCGATTCTCTGCCAGCAAGGGCGCGATCATGCGTTCTACTTCTGCCGCGGAAAATCTCGGCGTGATATGCTGCGGACAATTCCAGTCGAAGGCTTCGATGGTTAGAACGATGGCGCGTTCGACACGAGCGTCGTAGCTCGGATCTTGGAGCTTAGCGATCTGCTCAGGATCTTGGTCCCGGTCGACGAGGCGCGCCCGTGCCCAGAGCTTCAAGCGCTGTTGATTCGGATAATCCATGATGAACAGCGCGACGCGATCGTCGACGTTCAAATTGCCGACGCTGATGTATTGCTTGTTACCTCTGAAATCAGCGAAGGCGACGGTCCGGTCATCCAGCACTTTCAAGAAACCTTTGGGCCCGCCACGGTGCTGTACATAGGGCCAGCCTGTTTCGTTCACCGAGCCCATGTAGAAGCTGTCGCGATCGGTTATGAAGTCAATCTCTCGTTCGGAAAGGCGGTCGCCGCGCTCTGGGTCTAGTTCGAATTTCTGATAGGCCCGGCGACTACCGTGACGAGTCTGCGCCGCCTTGACCGAATCCGTGAAAGCGATTTCCGCGAATGCTCGTGCCATTTGTGAATCCTCCTATTTGAAGGCTTGGTTTGCTGCGTTGCCAATGACGGCACTATGCTCTATTGCTCGTGCTGGCAGAATCCCTTTTGCGCGCAATTCACTGTTGCGTGGGGCGGAATGATCCATGGACCGACTGCACTTGATGACTGTGTTTGTCGCCGTCGCGGAGACCGAGAGTTTCGCGGCAGCGTCACGCCATTTGGGGCTGTCGCCCCCGGCCGTGACACGAGCCATCGCGGCGCTGGAAAAGCGCTTGGGTGTAAGACTCTTCAACCGGACGACGCGGTTTGTTCGCGCTACCGAAGCGGGGCAACGTTACCTGGAAGACGCGCGTCGCATCATCGGCGAGGTCGACGCCGCCGATGAAGCCGCAGCGGGGATAAACGCCGCACCGCGCGGCCAGTTGGCGGTCACCGCGCCGGTGCTGTTCGGGAAGATGTTTGTCCTGCCAGCAGTGGTGGAATATTTGCGGCGCTATCCGGCCATGGGAGTGTCGGCGCTGTTTCTCGACCGGGTGGTCAATCTCTTGGAAGAAGGGCTCGATGTCGGCATTCGTATTGGCAAGTTGCCCGACTCCAGCATGAAATCGATTCGGGTCGGCGCGGTGCGCCGCGTGTTATGCGCTGCACCTGAATATCTCAAGAAGCATGGCGTGCCGGATAAACCGGCGGCACTCTCGGCGCACAGTATCATCGCCGCCAGTGGTATCAGTCCTACCAACGATTGGAATTTCCGTCAGGGAGCTAAAGCGAACCCAGTTCGACTTAATCCCAGGCTCACCGTCAACAGCAACGACGCGGCCATTGAGGCGGCACTGCAAGGATTTGGCATCACGCGCTTACTGTCCTATCAGATCGCCCCGCAAGTAGAGACGGGCGGGCTGAAGATTCTTCTAAAAGACTTCGAACCGCCACCCATGCCGATCCATGTGGTGCATCGCGAGGGTCGTTATGCGTCGGTAAAAATACGATCCTTTGTCGATCTGATCGTCGAACGATTGAGAGAAGATCGCGCGCTGTCATCCCTGTAGGTTTGTGCGCCTGCCTTGTGTTGTTCCCCCTGGGGGACTACAGTGATTCATGGCAAGAATCACCGTCGAAGATTGTTTAGAAAAAATCCCCAGTCGTTTTATCCTTGTTCAGCTCGCCTCGAAACGAGCCAGGCAGCTGCTCAAAGGCGCCAAACCGCTCATCGAATCGGACAACCGAGAGATCGTCATCGCCCTGCGCGAGATCGCCGACGGCAAAGTCCGCTGGGCGACGCCCAAGACTTAACGCATTGACGCAATAGCCTCACTCGTATCTGCAAAAAGGGTTGCTGTAATCGATTGGCGCGGCAATCTTTCTGGCGCCACCAGCCGCACAGTTCTTGCCGAACTGTTGCTTCGTTCTCCAACCGCCAGCGGATCCTCATTCGCTCGCAAGAAATCTTCCCAAGCCGGCGCGAAGCGGCCCGACTACACGCCGACGACGTTATCGACAGGAGTTTCGTTGCCGTCGTGCGCTGATGCAATTGGAGTTGCAACTTAGATGGGCCAGGTTGCGAGACGATGCATCGATGAATCCGTTTTAACGACTCCCGTCGGCCGAACTCAATTCATCACACCGTGACTGCATCTTCATGGCTGCGCAGGAAATTCTCCCAGGCCGAGCGCGAGGGTGCGACTTTTTCTTGCAGCTTCTGCTTGCCGCTCGCGCCCATCGGCGTGAAATTCATCGCCGCCTGGATGTTTTGTTCAAGCGGCGCCAGTTGTTCGCAGCCGATGATGACGCTGGCGACGGGTTGGCTTAAGTTGAACTGCAAAAGTTCGGCAGGGGAGGCGCGGCCGGCGCCGCTGCCGACAAGCATGCCTTGGCCCATCACTTTCATCGACAGGATGCCGACGTTTTTCTGCAACGCTATCGGCAACGCGGCGCTCTCGAAGGCCGGGATCGGTTCCATCTTGCGCTGGGCGATCGGATTCGCCGATTGGGCGGCGTTGAGCGCCATCAAAACCGTGTCGAAGTCGTAGCGCCGCAACGCTTCCGCCATGGCGGCGCCGTCGTTATGGCCGGTGATGCCGATGAAGCGGGCGACTTTTTGCTCCTTTAATTCCCGGATGGCAGCGAGCACGCCGCTGGCGCTACCGATGCGCTCGAGATCGTCGAGATTGCTCAGACTGTGGATCTGAATCAGATCGACATAATCGGTCTGCAGGAACTTGAGGCTGGTCTCCACCGAGCGCAGCGCGCCGTCGCGGTCGCGCGGATCGATCTTGGTGGCGAGAAAGACTTCCTTACGCCGCGGCTTGATGAACTCGCCGAGCCGCTTTTCGCTCAATCTTTCGATCGGACGGCGCGTGTACGAGCTTGCGGTGTCGAAGTAGTTGATGCCGGAAGCGAAAGCCCGTTCGAGTAGGGCTTGCGCCGCGTCTTCGCTTTCGATGGAACAAAAGCGCGTGCCCGAGCCGAAGCCAATGCAGGACACCATCTCGCCGGTTTTCCCCAGGCGGCGTTTCGGCAGTGAACCTGCGGCGGCGGCTGTCGCCCTTTCCGCAGTGCCGAGCACGACGGCGGCTGCGGTCGTTTTAAGAAATTGACGACGGGACCAATGTGATTCCATAGATCCTCCTATCGGTGACAAGCGAAAAACTCTATCGCCGCCATCATACGCCAACTCATGGTGGTCTCGTCAAATGGTTTTATTCGATGGTGGTTCAGTTTCGCCAAAATTTGTCGGGGCGGACCTCTGTTTCCGCCCGTTCGGAGAGTCGACACGCAGGTCGGTCCCTACATGGAGATGCGATGTTAAAATCAAACTGAACCACAACCTTTTATTCGCAACGCGCCAGCCAGGCTTTCTTCTCTTGCAAACGGCGTTTGCGCGGGAGTAAAAAATGGCTACGTTTGAACGAGGGTACGAAAACCCCCAGCAATGTCTAACTGAGGCGCCGCAATGAACTGTCCTCGCTGCCAGCATGACAATCCCGCCGGTGTGAAGTTCTGTGGCGAGTGCGGCGCGCGGCTGGAATCGGCGTGCGCTTCTTGCTCAACTGCGAATCCTCCAAGAAATAAATTCTGCGGCCTGTGCGGCGTCGCACTTTTCCAAGCACCATCTGCCACGAAGTTTTCGGCTTCCGAAACTTACACCCCAAAGCATCTTGCCGAAAAGATTCTCACATCTAATAGCGCCCTCGAAGGCGAGCGCAAACAGGTCGCGGCGCTGTTCGCCGATATGAAAGGCTCGATGGAATTGCTCACCGACCGCGATAGTTGAAGGAGTTGGCTTAAAAAAGGAGCAGCGATGCGTATTCGATTCTGGGGGACGCGCGGCTCGCTGGCAAAGCCTGGGCCCAGCACGATTCGCTACGGCGGCAATACCTCCTGCGTGGAAGTGCGCGCGGAGGACGGAACGCTGATTGTTCTGGACTGCGGCACCGGTGCCCATGAGTTGGGCCGGAGCCTGGTAGCGTCGGGCGATCGCCCCATACGGGGTAATCTCCTGCTCACCCACACTCACTGGGACCACATCCAGGGTTTACCCTTTTTCGCGCCGCTCTTTGTCCAGGGGAACGAATGGGACATCTACGCGCCGCAGGGTTTGGGGCAGCGCCTCGAGGATACCCTTGCCGGGCAGATGGAGTATGCGTATTTTCCCGTAACCCTTGGCCAGCTCGGCGCCACGATTCGCTTTCACGAGCTTACGGAAGGCACCTTTGACCTCGGCACCGTTCGGGTCACCGCCGGTTACTTGAACCACCCCGGGCTGGCGCTGGGTTACCGCTTGGAAGCCGGCGGCGTTGTGATGGTCTACGCTACCGATCACGAGCCGCACTCGCGCCATCAATCCGAGGTGGCGGACCCGACTCAGGCCGTGCCGATCCACCGCGAGGACCAGCGGCATGTTGAATTTCTTGCCGGCGCTGACCTGGTGATCCACGACGCGCAGTACACGCTGGCGGAGTACCCGAGCAAGCTGACGTGGGGCCATAGCCCGGCCGAGCTGGCCGTGGACTTTGCCCTCGCGGCGGGCGTGAAGCGGCTGGCGCTCTTTCACCATGATCCGCTGCGCGATGACGCGGCGCTGGATCAACTGGTGCAGACCTGTCGCCAGCGCGTTGCTGCCGGCGGGCTCGATGTCTTCGCTGCCGCCGAGGGTCGAACGATCGAGCTGGCCGAGAGGCA
>JBGTCC010000512.1:0-2993 GCA_041749055.1 Thermodesulfobacteriota bacterium
CGCCCAGCGTCCCGCTTCGAGAATCTTGCCGATATATTCGTCGGGGATCGGATCCGGCTTCAACTTGCGCACGCTCGAACGGCGCCGAATGATGTCATAGAGAAGATCGTAACCTGGGGTGGTATCTGCACTCATTTGGGAACCTCCAAAAGTTGTCGAGCATTTTGTTTCAAGCTCACTAGTTATAGCTCATGGCCGCAAGCGGCTTCAATCGCCGACATCTTATACCCTCGCCCTTTGGGGAAGGGTGAGGGCTGTTTGAGGGACGAGTAGCAGGTCTCCCGCCGGAGCCCTCATCCTAACCTTCTCCCAGAGGGCGAAGGAACCGGACGGCTGCAACACTACTCTGATACCAAAAGCGCTTCCAGCAACGGCTCCATTGAATCCCGCGTGTCCATCGCCTGCACCTCTTTGACAACCACATGCGCCTTATTCTCCCCCAGCACCGGCCCAGCCAAGCCAAGAAATTTCTCCTCAACGTCTTGCCGCGTCAGCGGATTTTCGCTCTCGCCCTTCGGCGCTATAATTTCTTCCGCATGCACCTGCCCGTCGACAAGCGTCACCGTAACTCGTCCCGCCCAATATTTCGGAAAGTGCCGATCAAGCTCCGTGCTGGCGCGGACCGTCACTTTAGTCATCAACTGGTGAACTGGCTCACTGTGCAAATACTCGTCTGCGAATGACGCCAAATCGATTTTTCCTCTGAGCGCCGTCACCGCCATCACATATTGCCCACTCCCCAACGTCGCCGCCCGCAGCGTCGGCGTCGCCGGGCGGTCGATCATGCCGGCGTTTTGCGTCGGCACCGCTAGATCGATCGCGCGAATCGCTTCCGCGCCAATAGAATATTCGCTTATCAGCTTCAGCAGCGCTTCAACCCCGGCATGCAACTGGCGAGCGCAGGGGTAGGGCTTGAACGCGACATCGAGCAAATGAAACTGTTTGAAGTCTTGGAGAAACTCGAACTTCGGTTCGGCACAGAGCGTGAAACAAAAGCCGCGCGGATCTTCCAGCGCGCGCTTCGGCCCCGTGAGCCCCTGCTCGGTGGCGAGCAGTGCGAGCAGGCCATTTCGCGCCGCAGACCCGAAAGCGAGATGACGCGCCGTCGCGCCTTCCTGCCCGCCGGTGAGCATGCCGCCGGCGTGGAGGGAAGCGATGCCGAGGGCATTGGTCGCCTTGTCGACCGGCCAGCCGAAGAATTTCGCCCCCGCCGCTGCCACACCGAAGGCGCCGCAAACCGTACTCGGCCACCAGCCGCGGGCAAACAGCTTCGGGGCATCGATGCTCAAACCGATACGCGCGATGGTTTCGTAGCCGGCAACCGTTGCTTCGATAAATTTCCGGCCGCTGCCACCATGTTTTTCCGCCAGCGCCAGGAGCGCTGGAACGATCATACCGCCAATGCAAGTCGCCGCGCCGCCGTGGATATCGTCGAGCTCGCCGCAGTGCGCCGCAGTCGCCATCGCCTGCACGGCGTCGAGATACGCGGCCCGTCGAGCCGTTCCAAACAGCGTCGAATCGGCATTGCCAGCGCTCGCCGCTACAGCCAGATTGTAAGCCAGCCGCCCCGGCTCCAAACGCGAGCCGGCAAGTAGGCAACCGAGGGAATCGAGGACGTGGAGTCTGGCGGTGTCGATGACGTCGGCGGGAATTCGGTTGAGGGACAGCGCCGCAAGATGGTGCGACAGTTGCTCGCTAAGGGTTTTTTCGGCCATGGTCATAATCGTCACTCAAAGATTAATCCGTGGTAACGATTCCAACTCCTCAGGGAAGGGGTAAAACTCGCCCGGTAGCATAAACCAAGAGGGCGGGTTTCAAACCCGCCCCTAAGATTCCGACCTTCTAGCCCTTTGCGTTCTTTGCGGCCAACTTTCCGAATCCGTTGTAGGAGCAACCCTATATGGTTGCCCGTCCGAGGGCCGGCACACAGGCCGCCCCTACGTCCCCACCTCGATCACCAGCTGGCCGAGTTCGTTCACCTCCAGGGTGTCGCCGGGATAGACGAGAATCGTCGCGCCCAACTCTTCGATCACCGCGGGGCCTGCTAATTGGTCGCCAGCTTTGAAACCGCTACTCAGATAAATCGGACAGTCGACCGGCTGGGTGTCGAAAATCACCGGTCGCCGGCCGCGTTCGCCGCGGTCTTCGGCGTGGGACGCCGTTGCCAAGGGCAATTTGTTGTCGAATTTTCCTAACGCCGACAAACGCAGATTAACCATCATCACCGGCTCTTTCGGCGCCGAGTGGCCATAGTGATCTTGATGCATTTGGTCGAAACGCGCGCGGATCGCGCTGAAGTCGGTGAGCGTGCGCAGCGCTTCAGTCACCGGCACCGGCAACGTGTACTCCTGGCCGCGGTAGCGCATGTCGAGAAAGCGCCGCAAGACCATCTGCTCCGGCTTGCAGCCCTCTTCGCGCAGCGTATCTATCGCGGATTTTTCCAGCACCGCGAAGGCGTCGGCGATCTGCGCGCCGCTGGTGTCGACCAACTCGCGCACGAAGGTCTGCACGTAGTCATGCTTCAAATCGGCCATCAGCATGCCGAGGGCGGAAAAATGCGCCGGCATCGTCGGGATGATAACCCGCGGCACCGACAGCTCGCGGGCGATCGCCATCGCATGGAGCGCGCCGCCGCCGCCGCTCGGCACCAGCACGCAATCCCGCGGGTCGTAGCCTTTTTCGACGGAAACCGCGCGCACCGACAGCGACATGTTGAAGTTGGCGATGGTGAGAATTCCCAATGCCGCCTCTTCCAACGACAGTCCAAGCGGCTTGCCGACTTTTTCCATGATCGCCGCCGCCGCTTGGTCGCGCTGCAAACTAATGCCGCTTCCGAGAAAATATTCCGGATCGATTCTTCCCGCGATCAAATTAGCATCAGTCACCGTCGGCTCAACGCCGCCCTTGCCATAGCAAGCCGGCCCCGGCGCCGCGCCGGCGCTCTGCGGTCCGACTTTCAAACCGCCGGCGGGATCGATCCAAGCGATGCTGCC
>JBGTCC010000513.1:0-2537 GCA_041749055.1 Thermodesulfobacteriota bacterium
GTCGATAGACGTGACTGGCGCGCCGCCTCGTAGAGAAACGCCGTCTGTTCGCTTGACTCGGCCCAACTCGACGAAGGATGAATATTGACCTCGATCACGCCCGGGTCGGGAGTGATGCGAAAGTGCGGCAGGCGCGGATCCCGCGGCGGCTCGTAGCCTTCAAAAAGAACCGGCTGATTGAGCGCTTCGGCGGTCGCTTCCACGGCGGCCACGAGTTCGAGATAATCTTCCAGGGCGGCGGTCGGCGGCATGAAGATGTAAAGCACGCCGTTTCGCGCTTCAGCGCAGATGGCGGTGCGCGAGATCCACGCCGCGCTCTCATGTTTGCCGGGAACGCGCTCGGTATTAGTGCGCTGCCCCATGCCACTGCTGTCAAGCCTTAATGCTGTGCTATTCACGGGCTTACTGGTGTCAACCTGAAAGCGAATTTGTCCGTGAGTCGACAGCGGCGCGAGCGGCTCCGTCGGGTCCGGTGGAAAAATATAGGGGTAGTCGTTGGCGCTGGTCCACGGCAAAGAGTCTAACGGCAGCCGATAGCCCATGGCCGAGTCACCGGGAACGAGGTAGCAGCGCTCGCCGCGCAAAAACCACTGTCCGCTGCGCCAACGTTCTGTGCGCGGATCGCGCGCCACCGGCAGGGCATAACCGACAACCTGTTTTAGGCCTTGACTGAAAATGCCCATGAGCCGCTCGCGTTCGAGCGGATCTTCGAGCCGGGAATCGAATGGATCGACGTTGGCAGGCAAGCGGCGCTCGCGCCAGAGGTAGTAAAACAGGTCTTCGTATGCGGCGAAAATATCTTGGTCGTCCAAGCCCAGTCGGTGGGCTACGTCTTGAAGAAACCTGCTTGCGAGCTCAGCGGTTGCATTCCCGGCTTGTGTCTCGTCGGCGATCAACGAATCATTGCGCCAGATGGGCTCGCCGTCGGCGCGCCAATAGCAATTGAGCGACCAGCGCGGCAGTTGCTCGCCGGGATACCATTTGCCCTGGCCGAAATGAACCAGGCCTTGAGCGCCGTAGTGAGCTCGCAGACGATGATAAACCTCGGCTGCGAGCCGGCGTTTGTTCGCTCCGAGCGCCGCCGTACTCCACTCTTCGCCCTCTGGATCGTCCATCGAGACAAAAGTCGGTTCGCCGCCCATGGTGAGTCTGACATCGTTTTCCTTCAGGTCGACGTCGACGGCGTGACCGAGCCGGTCGATGGCTTGCCACTGTTCCTCGGTGTAGGGCCTGGTGACGCGCGGCGCTTCCCAGATCCTGGTGACCGACATTTCATGGGAAAATTCGACTTTGCATTCGTCGATTGCGCCGGTCACCGGAGACGCCGAGCCCGGCTCGGGCGTGCAGGCGAGCGGCAAATGACCCTCGCCGGCGAACAGACCCGAGGTCGGGTCGAGACCGATCCAGCCCGCGCCTGGCAGATAAACTTCGGCCCAGGCGTGCAAATCGGTAAAATCCTTTTCCGGACCGGAAGGGCCGTCGAGAGATTTCACATCGGCGGTGAGTTGAATCAAATAGCCCGAGACAAAGCGCGCCGCCAGTCCCAAATGGCGCAGCAGTTGCACCAACAGCCAAGCGGAATCGCGGCAGGAGCCCGAACCCTTGGCAAGCGTTTCCTCCGGCGTCTGCACCCCCGGTTCAAGGCGAATTAAATATTGAACGTCGCGCGCCAATTGCGCATTCAAGCTGACGAGAAAATCCACACAGCGCTTGGGCTCGCGCGGAATCGCTCCCAGATAGCGCTCGAAAAGCGGCGTAACCGGCTCCCGCTTGACGTATGGCGCAAGCTCATTTTGTTGCCAAGACTCGTACCCGAACGGATAATTTTCGGCATAAGGCTCAAGAAAAAAATCAAAGGGATTGATCACCGCCATCTCAGCCACCAGATCGACCTCGATACGAAATTCAGTCGTCGTCTGGTTAAACACCAGACGTGCTGAATAGTTCGCCTGCGGGTCCTGCAGCCAATTGATGAAATGCTCTTTGGGCGAAATTGTCAGCGCGTAACTTAAGATGCGCGTGCGGCAGTGCGGCGCCGGGCGCAGGCGCACAACCTGCGGTCCAAGAGTGATCCGCCGGTCGTAGTGGTAGTGGGTGACATGATTGAGCGCAACGTGGATGGACATGATTTATTATGTGTCAACGGACGGAAATTCAATCTAGAAGATCAGCCTGCCGGGATCAAGCGAGGGCAGGTCGATGCTCTGAGTTCGCATTCCAATGACCCTGGGTCGTCGGACGCATTCTCGCCAAGCAGAATGCATAGCAATCCGAACCACTTGGAGCGTACGGATTCAGCACCGAAGGCAGTGATTCGCGGGTGGCGTTCAAAAAGCCATTGGGACCTGTGGAGAGTGATCGTCGTGGCGCGCTTCACAGGGCTTTTCTACTGATCAGGAAATTCGCCGCAACGAGCGCGATGAAAAAGCAGCATCACAGAATGCACTGGAGCTTTTCTAAAGCGGCCAAGCGCGCGGCTCCTAAAACCTCGCTGACAAGCGCGAGGGAGAACTGGTCGTGGCCGGCCGGCAAGGGCG
>JBGTCC010000514.1:0-4284 GCA_041749055.1 Thermodesulfobacteriota bacterium
CGCTGGTGCCGCTGGTGATGAAGCAGGTCGGTAAATACAAGATTCGCAAGCAACCGGTAATCGTTTCTCTAGGCTGACGAGAAACAAGGAAATGAGCGGCGAGCGATCGGAGGGGCATCCCGTGGCGCCCAATCCGATCACTCGCAATGATCACCAGGCAAGATCGATGCAAGGTCAAGTGGAAAGCGCTGGACAAACTTGCACGCGATACACTGAACGTCATTCTCTTGAAGCGGCGAACGCCGGTGATGAAGGGAATCAAGCTGAATGTGTTGGCTTATGCCGGTCGAGCACTGCCCCAATAACCGTTTCTAGTTATGGGCTCCGGTCCGTGCAAATCTTGCCGGTAGGCCGGCACGCGAAAAGAGAAACAGCTTCCTCGCCCCAGTTGGCTCTCACACCAGATAGTTCCGGCTAATTTCTCGATCCACTCCTTGGCGACCGCCAGGCCATAGCCCGTTGAAACCTCGCCGGTGGTGGGACGAGGGGTGAGTTTAGCGCCGCGCTGAAACAGCCTGGTTTGGTCGTCGGCGCTCAAACCCGGTCCTTCATCGCGCACGCGGCAGACTACCCCGGCTTCATCGGCGGAAATGTTCAGCCAGATGCGTCTACCAGGAGATGAATACTTGACGGCGTTGGACAGCAGATTGTCGAGCACAGAGGCGAGCGCCACCGGATCCGTCCAAACTTGCGGGATGTCGACCCTGGAAGCGGCACCCATAATCATTTGGATTTGTTTGCGGTCGGCAGCTCTTTGATAGCCGCTGCACGACTGGCGCACCAGCTTGCGCAAGTCCAATTTCTCGAAGCGCAATTGAGCTTCGCTGCCAGCGGCAGTGTTCATCAGCTGGCTCACGGTGTGGGTCATGAGTTCAGTGGCGCGGATCAAGGCATCGATCCACTTGTGAACCTGCGGGTCCGGGTGATCCGCCAACTCCAGCTGCAACAATTCGGCGCTTCCGCCTGTGACCGAAAGGAAGTTACCCAACGTGTGCGCCGCGAAATTAACCGCGCTCTGGCTGACCGCCGGTAATTTTTCCATCTCGAACAACGCATCGTCCAAGTCTGCTCTGGCCTTTACCAGCGCCGAAGCGATTCGTTCTTTTTCATCCGCCATCGGTTGCCCTTGACTTAGTACCGGCCATAACAGTATCGGCACTGGGATCAGCGACGGCCCAGCGACCTACGGCTATTATTGCGCCGCGCCGCTGCGCGCCACTTTGCCCGGATAAGCGCCGGTATGTTGGCCATGTTCCATCAGCACTTGGCCATTGACCACGGTCCACTCGATGCCCTGAGCGAGCTGTTTGCGCCGCCTGGCTCCACCCGGAAGATCCTGCGCCACGCCCGGTTCCAACGGACTGATGGTCGTCGGATCGAACACCATCAAGTCGGCTGCCATGCCCGGCCGCACCAGCCCGCGGTCGGAAAATCCGAAGAGCGAAGCCGGCACAAAGGTGAGCTTGCGGACCGCCTCCTCCAGCGACATGATTTCCTTCTCGCGCACCCAGTGCGACAGCAAATAAGTCGAGTAGCTATAGTCGGTGCGAAAAACCACGTGAGCGCCGCCATCCGACTGGCCGATGACGGTGTACGGACTGGTGAGCAGTGCGGTCATGGCCGCTTGGTCGCTATTGACTTCGCGCCGTTCGAACTCGGTTTCGAGATTTTCTTCCAGCGCCAGATCGAGGAAAGCATCAAGCACGTCTTTATTCTGTTCCCGCGCGATCTCGGCGACGCTCTTGCCGATGAGGTGCTGGTTTTGCGCCAGCGCCGGTTTGAAGACGAATTGCAAATCCCAGCGGCGCGTAAAGTCGCCGGCGCGATCGGGATCGAGGGGCGACTCGACCGCTTCAAAATGCAGCTTGGCGCGGGTCGCCGGGTCGCGGAAAACCTCTTTGCGTTGTTCGAGCGGCAGCAACATGACGTTTTTCCAGGTCGCCATGGCGTCGAAGTGTTGCGCGGTCTTCAGCGTATAACGCAGGTCGCCGGGCCGCGGCATGACGAATTGGTAAGCGCGATGGCCCTGGCGCATCATATTTTCCGCTTCGGTCAACTGTTTGCGCCATTTGTCCGGCGCCACCGCCTGCTGCGTGATGTTGCCGTAGAAAACCGGCCGCCGGCTGGCCTTGGCGAGTCTCGTGCTGATATTGCGGTCACCGCCGAACTGGATCACCCCATGCCCGACTTCATCCGCCACGCCTGCGACGGCGAAAATCTCTTCCTCGGAAGCGAGATTGGTCGGCGCCAACCGGCCGTTCCAATCGAAGTGGCGCAGATTGCGCTCGAAGGAAACCCCGACAGCGCCGGCTTCTAATCCCTCGCGCACAATCGCCTTCATCGCCGCCACTTCTTCATCGGTGGCGTGGCGCTCCTGCGACGCCTCACCCATCACGTAGCGGCGCACCGCCGAGTGGCCGATCAGCGCAGCGACGTTAATGCCGAGCTTTTTGTCCAACGCATTTAAATATTCAGGGATGGTTTCCCAGGACCAGTTGACTCCCGCCTCGATCGCTTCCAGGGGAATCGCTTCGACATGAGACAGGACGTTCGCCAGCATCGCGCGATCTTCCCGATGCGCCGGCGCCATCGCCAGCGAACAGTTGCCCATCACCACGGTGGTAATGCCGTGATAGCAAGAATAAGTGCATAGCGGGTCCCAAGTGACTTGAGCGTCATAGTGCGTGTGGTTGTCGATAATACCGGGCGCCACCACCAGGCCGTCTGCGTTGAGGGTTTGGCGCGCCGCGCCATTCACTTTGCCGATCGCGACGATCCGCCCGCCGCTGACCGCGACGTCGCCATGAAAGCCCGGCAGCCCGGAACCGTCAATTACCTTGCCGTTCTTGATTACTAGATCGTATGCCATTGTTCCTCCTATGCGGCGGGCTAGCGCGACCGCTGTTCATGTGCAGGTTTGGATCAGTCCCGTAGCGAACCTATGCGATGGCTCACTTTCTGTCAATATAATAGAAATAGCGCGTAGCGCACTGTTCCCATTCCCAAATCTTTGGGCTTGAAACAGCATTATTGAGAGGTACTCTAATCATAGAGCAGATTCATAGCGCTCGACGAGAATGCCAACGTGGCCGATAGGACGCCATAGCGAAACCGCCGCTGCTCTCGGGCTCTATAACGACGCGGAGGAATAGGCGAAATGGAAAAACCGCAAACAGGAAATTACCGGAGCGCAGTCGCTGGAGCGATAATCGAGCCCGAGGTTACCTCCGAAACTGAAAGCGACCTGGCAGCGCAGCGGCTGTGGATCGCGCGCTACCTGGCCGATCTGCTGGATCGTCGATTTACCATTCCCGGCACATCGATCCGCATCGGTTTGGACCCGATTCTCGGCCTGGTTCCGGGGATCGGCGACTTGTTGGCCAATCTGACCGGTTCGGCGATTCTGTTTATCGCGGCGCAGTTTGGTATACCCAAAATCGTCTTGTTGCGCATGGGGCTGAACATCGCGATCAATGCCATGATCGGCGCGATTCCAATCTTCGGCGATATTTTCTCGATCTGGTTTCGCAGCAACGTCAAAAACGTGCAGCTGCTGGAACGCTACGCCGGCGGTCCCCGGCGCCGCTCGACGGCGGCGGACTGGTCGTTCGTCATTGCTTTGATTACCGGTCTGCTGATCGTTATTTTTGCCATTCTGGCAGGAGTGGTTTGGCTAGTGAGCCGGCTCGCCAACTTCTAGCGGCTCGCCTCCAGACTTGTTTTTGCCGCTATCATCGAGCTGATTCTATTTCATGCAGGATCGTTTTTACGTCGCTAATCGGTTGCGCGCCATTGGCCAACTATTGGCGTTGAAACGCGATAACCGGTTCAAGGCCGAGGCTTACGAGCGCGGCGCCCACGCGCTGGAAAATCTTGCCGAGGACTTCGACGCATGCGTGCGCGCCCATCGGCTAACGGCAATCCCCGGTATTGGTTCAGCTCTCGCTGCCGTCATCGAAGAAGTTTACCAGACCGGTGAGAGCTACCTGTTGCAGCAACTGCGCGAGCAGCTGCCTCCCGGCGCCGTGGAACTCAGCCGGGTGCCGGGATTGAGCCTGAAAAAAATTGCCGCGCTGCATGACCAGCTTGCTATCGAGAGCATTGACGCTTTGAAAACCGCCTGCCAGGAGGGGTTGGTGCGAAACGTCAAAGGTTTCGGCAAAAAATCCGAAGCCAAACTGCTTGCCGATATTGAACAGCTGGCGCAGCCGAGTGATCGGGTTTTGCTGCATCATGGGCTAGGCGCGGCGGAACACTTGTTGGCGCACCTGCGCGCGGCGCCCG
>JBGTCC010000515.1:0-9186 GCA_041749055.1 Thermodesulfobacteriota bacterium
AGGCACCCCGCGGCGCAACGTCATCCTGGTCCGAAGGCGAAGACTCTCGTCTAGGTAAGACCTTAAAAATGCGAGAAGCCTGCTGTTGCTCGGCATGACAACCATAGGTCTGTGCGCATCGAGACAAAGCTGCAGCAGCGGGGGAATTCTTGCAAAGCGGAAATACCACCCCGGCGAGTTGCGGAAGATGGAATTTTGCCGGGGTGCGAACTTACCAGTCTGGGAGCGGACTTGAACTAACAGATCCCGAGATCTTCGATCTTGCGGTAGAGTGAAGAAAGGCTGATGTCCAGGAGTTTAGCCGCTTCCTTGCGATCCTGGTTGGTTTGTTCCAGCACGCGGTTGATATGCTGCTTCTCGAACTGATTGATTGAATCCTTCAAGTTGAAAGTAAAGGCCGCCTGGCCGGCGCTGCTGGCGACCACCGCGGCGGGCAAATCCTTGAGCGCGATGCGCTCGCCTTCGGCAAGAATCATCGTATGCTCGATGACGTTGTCGAGCTCGCGCACATTGCCTTTCCACGGCAGCGCCATCAGGAGTTGCACGGCATCGGCGTCGATGCCGTGAAAATTACGCTTGAGCTCCGGGTTGTGGCGCTTGATAAAATAGTCGATCAACAGCGGAATATCCTCGGGACGATCCTTTAACGGCGGGATGTGGATCTCCATGACATTCAACCGATAAAAAAGATCCTCGCGGAAACGACCCGCCGCCACCTCTTGAGTCAAGTCGCGATTGGTTGCCGCCAAGATGCGCACGTCGACTTGCCGCGGCGTAGTCGTGCCGATGGGGAGAATTTCTTTGGCTTCGAGGGCACGCAGCAGTTTGACTTGCAGATGCTGCGGAATCTCGCCGATCTCGTCGAGAAAAATCGTCCCGCCCCTGGCTTTCTCCAACAATCCTTCTTGATTGGCGAAGGCGCCGGTAAACGAGCCCTTCATATGGCCGAATAGCAAACTTTCCAGCAGCGTCTCCGGCAGCGCGCCGCAGTTGACCGGCAAGAACAGTTTGTCCTTGCGCTCGCTCAGCGCATGCAGCGCCAACGCGATCAGTTCCTTACCGGTGCCGCTGGCGCCTGTAATTAAAACCGTCGCCTGGGTGTTGGCGACTTTCTTGACCAAGCCGAGGACATCGCGCAGCGCTTTGCTCTTGCCGATGATGTTGTCGAGGTGGAATTCCATGGCTAGTTCTGCATTAAGCCCGTTCTCATGAGGCGGGAACAACTAAACGGGGTTTCCAAAGGGGGCGAGCATCCCCTTTGCAAAATTTAAATTGACGGCGGGGTTAATTCCCCGCGCGCGAAGCAGCTTCGTTAATGGAAACGGCAAAATCGCCCGCAGGTTGGCTGGATCGTCACAGCCTTTCCGCCGCGAACAACAGCTCGGGGCTGGAACAGAATCGCCGCAGCGCGGCCTTGAGTTTTTGTCTTTGGATACTCGCCGGGACACCCAGATTCTCCATAGTCTTGGCGATCGCTTCTCCGCCCAAATGAGTCAACTTGCTATAGATTGCGTCGATCTCCGAGCTTTCGATATCGACTGCGATGCGGAAGGCGTCTTGCACCGTCAACGAGGCCGTGCCTTGGGCGAGAAAAGAATTCAGCCGTAGACTCAGCTGTTGAGCCTTGTCGCGATTGATCGTCGGGTCCAAGGTCGGTTCGGCAAAATTTTCGATGACCGCGCGACACGCTTGTAAGATGCAGGCATGCTGCTCTTCTTCGCGCGCCATTTCCCACCAGAAGTCACGCAGTTCCGGCTGGGCCAGAAACAGATGCGAGAAGCGGAAGTAGATCTTGGAAACCAGCCGTTCGATCGCCGCGAAACTCAACAACGGATCGAACCGCTCCTCGGTGGTCATGCGCTTCTTAAGTTCTCCTTGAGGAATTCCAGCAGATCCACATGCTTTTCCGAATCCCGAATCATCGAGCCCAACAGGACTTTGAACAGCCCGTGATAGTAGCCGCTGCTCTCCTCAAGCAGAGATTTGTATTCCTTAATCCCTTCTTTTTCAATTAGGATAAACTCTTCGGTCGCGGCGCGCAATTTGCTGTTCATGGCCGCATCATCGTTGTCGCCTTCGAGGCTGCCGGCTGGCTTGCTCCAGGTCAGGCTCCCCTTTAACGTCGCCACCATTGAGTGGACCACCGCTCGGTGCTTCTCTTCGTCCGAGACGATCATCTGCAACAAAAAGCGGGTCATCGGATTGGCCATTTCACCGAGACACTTCTTGTAGATCGCGATCGACTTCTCCTCCTTCGCTTCATGGACCTCAAACTCGTTGAGCAGCCGCTCAATGGGCGATATCCCTTCCGGAGTCCGCATCAAGTCGAACATCGTGCTCATGTCTGCTAGCTCATCCATGATCTTTCTCCCTTCTCTATCAAATGGCCGGCGAGGATGTTGCCCCGCCAGCTCTACTCTCGTTTGCGACTCAAGGTGGCGTTGGCTGTGCACGGCTCCGCAATCGCGATTCCTTCCGTGCGCATAGCCTCTCCCTCCTTTGTTGCCCTCTCCCTACTAGCCACTCGCTAGCGCAATGAGTGTGCCACGGAAATTTGACCGCTAGTTCGGAGACATTTCACTAAGAGCGGCGATACGCTTCGCACCAACAGGAATCGAAACCCGGCCATTTCGCAGTTGTGCGAAATCCATTGATCGATTGGTTGCATTAACCTGTGGCATTAAGAAAATTATCCGGCACAATAATCGCAAAGGATCACGTCAAATGGCGAACCACCAACCTAATCTCAAAGACAATCTCGGCATTCTGGTCGGCGGCGGTCCCGCTCCTGGCATCAACGGCGTGATCGGCGCGATCACCCTTGAAGCGCGTACCCGGGCGCGCCGCGTCATCGGCATCTACGAGGGCTTTCAATGGTTGATGCGGGGCGACGCCCAGCATGTGAAGGAGCTTGACCACGACGACGTGTCGCGGGTCCATTTCCAAGGCGGTTCTATCTTGAATACCTCGCGCGCCAATCCGACGAAAAAGGCAGAGGATCTCATGCGCGTTGTCGCAACCCTCGACAAACTCGGCATCGGCTATCTCGCCACCATCGGCGGCGACGACACCATGTACGCCGCCAGCGAAGTGGCGAAGGCGGCCGAGGGGCGCATCCGTGTCTGTCATGTGCCGAAGACAATCGATAATGATTTGCCGCTGCCGGGCGAGACGCCGACTTTCGGTTTCGAAACCGCCCGGCAATTGGGCAGCGATCTGGTGCAAAATCTGATGGAGGACTCGCGCACCACCGGCCGCTGGTACTTCGTCGTCGTCATGGGCCGCTCCGCGGGTCATCTCGCCCTGGGCATCGGCAAGTCCACCGGGGCCACCGTCACGCTCATCCCAGAAGAATTTCCCGGTCCCATCCGTATGGCCACCGTGTGCGACCTGCTCGAAGGCGCCATGCTCAAGCGCCAAGCGTTATGGAATCGCTCCGATGGCGTCGCCGTGATCGCTGAAGGACTGCTGGAGCATATGGCCCCGGAAGAACTGCAAGGCATCGAAGGCGTGCGCATCGCCCACGACAGCTACGGTCACCTGCGGCTTGCAGAGGTCGACCTTGCCTATGTTTTGAAAACTCTGGTCGAGCATCGCTTCGCCAGCCGCGGCGTGTCAGCCGCGGTGGTGCACAAGAACATCGGCTACGAGCTGCGCTCGGCGGCGCCCATCGCTTTCGACTGCGAGTACGTCCGCACCCTCGGCTATGGCGCCGTGGAGTTCTTGCTCAACCCAGGCACCGCCGCGGCAATGCTTAAAGGCGCTTTGGTTTGCCTGGTCAACGGCCAACTCGATTACCTCGATTTCACCAACTTGCAGGATCCCAAGACCGGCAAGACCCGCATCCGCTCTGTTGACGTTTTCACGCCGTCCTATCGGATCGCCCGCGAGTACATGATTCGCCTGGAGAAAGAAGACTTTCGCGACGACGAGAAGCTCCGGCAGTTGGCCCAAGCCGCATCATCGGCGCAGCATTATTGCTCGCCGGAAGAGTTTCGCGACCGCTATCAATATTTGACCACCGATTTACATGGCTGCAACTAACAGGAGAAGGCATGGCCAAAAGCAAACCAACAAAAGTCGCGATCAATGGCTTCGGCCGTATTGGCCGTTTGGTACTACGCACGCTGCTTGAGCGCTGCAAGACCGAACTCGCGGTGGTCGCCATCAACGACATGGCGGACTTAAAAACCAATGCCCATCTGTTCCGTTACGACTCGACCTACGGCATCTACCCCGGCAAGATCGAATGCGCCGACGGCGCGATGAACGTCGACGGCCAAAGCATCGCGGTCCTCAACCAAAAAGATCCCGGCCGCCTGCCCTGGAAACAGTTGGGCGTCGATATCGTCATCGAAGCCACTGGGGTATTTACCGACGGCGCGCAAGTGCGCGCCCATTTGGACGCCGGCGCCAAGAAGGCCATCGTCACCGCCCCCACCACCAATGAAGACATCACCCTCGTGTTGGGCGTCAACGATGGCAACTACAATCCGCGCAAGCATCATATTTTGTCGAACGCCTCGTGCACGACCAATTGCCTGGCGCCGGTGGCCAAAGTGCTGCACGACAACTTCGGCATCGAGCGCGGCTTGATGACCACTACCCATTCCTATACCAACGACCAGAGGATTCTCGACCTGATGCACAAGGACCTGCGCCGCGCCCGCGCCGCGGCGGTGAACATTGTTCCCACCAGCACGGGAGCGGCCAAAGCGATCGGCTTGGTCATGCCGGATTTGAAAGGCAAACTGCACGGCATCTCGCTCCGCGTACCGACCCCGACTGTCTCGGTGGTCGACTTGGTCGTCGATCTAAAGAAAGCCGCCTCCGTCGAAGCGATCAATGCGGCGCTGCAGCAAAGCGCCGACGGCAAGATGAACGGCATCCTCGCCTTTTGCGAAGAGCCGCTGGTATCGAGCGACTTTCGCGGCAATTCGGCGTCATCGATCGTCGATGGGCTTTCTACCGTGGTGCTTGAAGGCAAGATGGCCAAAGTCTTAAGTTGGTACGATAACGAATGGGGTTACAGCTGCCGCGTTGCCGACTTGGCAAAACTGCTGGTGATCAAGGGACTTTAACAAGGAGAAAACCATGAACGCCAAAGATCTCATGACCCGTGACATCATCACAGTCAGCCCAACCATGAACGTGAAGACCTTAGCCATGACGCTGATCAAGAATCAAATCAGCGGCGCGCCGGTGGCGGCCAAGAACGGCAAGATCCTCGGCGTGGTCTCGGAAGCCGACATCATCGCCAAGAGAGGTAAAGACGTCAAAGCGATCATGAGCAAGACGGTCATCAGCGTCAGCGAAGACACTTCTATCGAGGAAATCGCCCGACTGATGACCACCCACGCGATCAAACGATTACCGGTAATCACGGACGGGGCGATCGTCGGCATCGTTAGCCGCGCCGATATCGTCAGCGCCATCGCCCAAGGCGAGCATGTCGCGATCCACACGCCGATCTACGATCTGTAAAGCCGGTCGTCATGTGCTCTTCGATTTCGCTTTGCGCTACCGCCCCACACGCATGTGATCAATCGTTCTGAGGCGCCGCTTGATCGATCCTGCTTAAGACCAAAGGTTTGGATCGATATTTTTCAATGTTATCGTCAATGCGTTTCTGGTAGCTAGAAACTATGCGTAATTGAAGACTGAGAAGCCGATCCACTGCGCCATTGCCTTGGTGCCATGGTCCTTGTTGGTTGTTTTGCTCTTCGGCCTGTTTCCCGATTTCGTTTATCCCGTCACTAAGCTTAAATCCTCGACGTAGGTATCGAAGAAAACGTTTCCACCGATGCGCCTCAGCAACTTCCTGATCGTTCTCATGGCCTCGGCCATCGGCCTGGCCATCGGCATCAGCGGCTTTACTTTCGTCTATGCCAAAGGCGCGGCCTATTTGACCGACGATCCGGTGGCCTGCGCCAATTGCCATATCATGCAGGAGCAATACGACGGCTGGCTTCGCTCCAGCCATCGCAAGGCCGCGGTGTGCAACGACTGCCACACTCCCAAAGGTTTTATCGCCAAGTATTTGAATAAGTCCGCCAACGGCGTGCGCCATTCCTGGGCATTCACCACCGGTTGGTTTCACGAACCTATCGCCATCAAGGCAAGTAATCGCGCCATCACCGAGAGCCGCTGCCGCGACTGCCATGAGGCCGTCACCGAAGCCATCGACACCCGGCACAACGGCGGTGAAGCAATCGAATGCATTCGCTGCCACGGCGCCGTTGGACATCCGTAGTTTGGGAGGAAGACAATGGCCGCACCCACCGATCCCTTAAACACTAAACCTCAGCGCACCAAACTGATCGTCGGCGTGGCCCTGGCCGCGGCCGTGTTGGCCGTGCTCGCCGTCGGACTGCTGGTAAACGTTTTCGAACGCAAGCAGGAAGGCAAGAATCCGTTCTATCGGGTCGTCGAACTGAACGACGAGATCGACGACCCGGCGGTCTGGGGCAAGAACTTCCCGCTTCACTACGACGACTACCGGCGCACCGTCGATCAAGTGCGCACCCGCTTCGGCGGCAGCGAGGCGCTGCCGAAAACGCCCACTAACCGCGATCCGCGCTCTGTCGTCGCCCAATCGAAGATCGAGGAAGATACCCGGCTTAAGATCATGTGGGCCGGCTACGCCTTCGCCAAGGATTTCCGCGAGGAGCGCGGCCACGCTTACATGCTCGACGACCAGACCTACACCGAACGGCAGATCGCCGCGAAACAGCCGGGCACATGTCTGCACTGCCACGCCTCGGTCTATGTGCCCTACCGCAAAGCCGGCGGTGGAGACTTAATTAAAGGCTTCGAGAAGATGAACCAGATGCCGTTTAGCGAAGCTCGCAAGCAAGTCAGCCATCCGGTCGCCTGCATCGACTGCCATGCGCCCGACACCATGCAGCTGCGCATCACCCGCCCCGGTTTCATCGAAGGCATGCGCGCACTCAAAGCCGGCCAAGGCGTGAAAGACTACGACGTGAATTCAATGGCGACCCGCCAGGAGATGCGTTCCTACGTCTGCGGCCAGTGCCATGTCGAATATTATTTCAAAGGACCGGAAAAACGGCTGGTCTACCCTTGGGCGAAAGGCTTGAAGGCCGAAGATATTCTCGCCTACTACGACGAGCAAAAGTTCGAGGACTGGACCCACGCCGAATCCGGCGCGCCGGTGCTCAAAGCCCAGCATCCCGAGTTCGAACTGTGGAGCCAGGGGATTCACGCTCGCTCTGGGGTCGCCTGCGCCGACTGCCACATGCCGTATAAACGCGCAGGCGCGCAGAAAATCAGCGATCATCACGTGCGCAGCCCAATGCTGAATATCAACCGCGCCTGCCAGACCTGCCACAAGATTCCTGAAGAAGAACTAAAAGCCAGAGTGGAAACGATCCAGGAGCGAACCCATCGGCTGCGCAACCTGGCGATGGACGCACTGATCGATTTGATCACAGATTTGAAACACGCCAAAGCAGGCGGCAAAGACGACAGTCGACTCGACCCGGCGCGCAACTTCCAACGTAGAGCACAGTTCTACCTCGACTTCGTCGAAGCGGAAAACTCCACCGGCTTTCACGCGCCGCAGGAAGCTGCGCGCATTCTCGGCGAATCCATCGACGCGTCGCGCAAAGGCCAGGTGGCGCTGCGCGATGGCAAGAGCGCGGTAAAATGACGCGCCTGCCAATCACAGGGCGTCACGCCGCTTCATAACCAGGCGGGATAACTCTTCTAGGCCGCATCGTTGCCGCCGACAACGCCAAACTGATGATCTAAGTATTCGGCAAAGATGCGGCAGACATCCATGGCTGACACAATACCCGCCAGTTTCCCCCTTCGGGTGACGATTGCCGAACCGATATGCCGAAGAGCCATCTGCGCGACCACTTCGCTTAATGGCGTATTGAAAGCGACGACATAAGGATTAACGACCATGACATCGCGGGCCCGCAACCTCGTCTTCTCTTCCGGCGGCACACTTCTCGGCAGACGATGATGCAGATCGCGCTCCGACACGATGCCGACGAGTTTGCCTTTCTCCTGCACCGGTAAGTGGCGAATGCCGCGGTCGTCCATCATCTTCTCCAACCTCCCGAGCGGATCGTCGCTGTCGACGAAGTACGGAAACGATGTCATCACCGCCCCGACAATGGGCATTTTCTTGGGTGATTTCACGAGCCTCTCCTTCCTGGCTATCGACCGCCCCGCGCACAAGCCGGGCACCCTGGGCGACCTGCGCTAACCAACATCACGACGGCCGCATCGACAGCACCGGGCAACCCGCCCGCGCCACCACCTTGGCGGTGACGCTGCCCAGCAGGACCTGCTGGAAGCCGGTGCGTCCATGAGTCGACATGACGATCAAGTCGGCGTTTTCGCTCTGCGCTTTTTCGACGATCTTGTTGTGGGGCGCGACGGCCTCGACGATCTCGGTCAGCTCGACTTTGTCCATCAGGTCGGCAAAGTGCTCTTTCAAGAATCCATGCAAGCGTTCTTTCTCTTGCGGCAACAAGGCATTCGCGGGATTGAGCCTGTCGTCGCTAGCGAGCCAATCGCTGTCTTCGCTAATCACGTGATAGACTATCACTGCCGCGCTCCGCTCCAAAGCCAGCTCCAGCGCATAACCCAGCGCCGGTCGCGATAGTTTTGATAGATCCGTCGGTGCGAGAATCTTTTTTAACCTGGTCACGGCAACCTCCGCTTGCGGTCGTGAGTGAGCTTCCACGACGATCAGTGGCAAGAAACATGCCCCAACCGCCGCGGCTTTTGTGAAAACAATTCGCCGCTACGGACGGAAGTTTTTCGCAACGGTGCACAAACACAGGGCGATATTCTCATTTATGAAAACCAACGGTGAATCGCCGCGCGTAATAGCTGAAACTCCCGCAGCTATTTAATTCCATAGCTTGGCACGGACAGTGCACCCCTATGAGGGCAGCAACCAAGTGGAGGTACCCCGAATGAAAGTTGTAGACCTGATGACCAACGACCCATTGACCGTAACGGCCGTGGAAACCATCGGTAAAGCCGAGGAGCTCATGGCGGTGAACAATATCCGGCAAATCCCAGTGGTCAACGGCCTCGAGCTGGTCGGCATCGTCACCGACCGCGATGTCCGGGGGTTTCTCAGCGACGCGCTATTGGCCAACCCCGACGCTAGAGAGCGCGCCTTGGAGACAGAAGTGGGCG
>JBGTCC010000516.1:0-7857 GCA_041749055.1 Thermodesulfobacteriota bacterium
GGTGCGGATATCGCCGGCGAAATCAAAAGTTTTTAGAATTGCGTCGTTGAACGGCAGATAACCATTCTGGGTCCGCGTCAGCGTGCCGTCGATGTCGAAAAGGATTAGTCGTTCCATGGTCCGAGACAGAGAGTTGAAACAGAGACTGCCCCGCTCTCCCCCTTGTTTCAAATTTCTATCGCATTTCTCGGTTTCTGTCTCAGGACTCTGTCTCGCGTCTCTGTCTCCCCACAACATTGACAATCCCGGCGCTACAAGATAAACGTTTTTGGTAAGTTTTGCGCGACTGGCGTCAACGTGGAATCGACCACGAGGGAGCGCAAAGCATTAAGACGGCCGAACGCCTGGGTCTCTTAACGATAGAGGTCCAGGCTTTTTTGTGGATCGTGCGCCGTATAGGTTACCGCCGACGCGATAATTTCCACTTCAAATCCTGCCATAACATGATAGTCCGAGATGGAGTTGAGGCATGATTAAGCAATATCTCCTGTCCCCGGGCCCGACGCCGATCCCTAACGAAGTGGCCCTAGCGATGGCCGGGACGATGATTCATCATCGCACGCCGCAGTTTAACAAAGTCTTCGACGAAGCCCGCGAGGGGCTGAAAAAACTTTTCGCCACCAAGAACGATGTCCTGATGCTAGCCGCTTCCGGCACCGGCGCCATGGAAGCGTCGGTGGCCAATCTATTTTCGCCCGGCGATAAGGTTCTCGTCATCAACGGCGGCAAGTTCGGGGAGCGCTGGTTGAATATTGCCAACGCCTTCGGCTTGAATCCCATCGACATGAAAGTCGAGTGGGGCCAGGCGGTCAAAGTCGCCGAGGTCGAAAAGCAACTCAAAGCCCATCCCGACATTCAAGGCGTGATGATTCAGGCGAGCGAAACTTCGACCACGGTGCTCCATCCGGTCAAAGAGATCGCCAAACTGACCCAAAACGGACCGCTCTTTTTGGTCGACGGCGTCACCGCCGTCGGCGTTGTGCCGCTGCCGCTCGACGAATGGGGCATCGACGTGCTCGTCACCGGGTCGCAAAAGGCGCTCATGCTGCCGCCCGGCTTGGGTTTCATCGCGCTGAGCGACCGCGCCTGGGAGAAAACCAAGCAGGCTAAGCTGCCGCGCTTTTATTTTGACTTGAACCTCGAACGCAAGAACCAGCAAAAGGGCTCCGGCGCCTTCACTCCGGCGGTGTCGTTAATCTTTGGCGTGCGCGCTTCGCTGGAAATGATCCAGCGCGAAGGGCTGGCCCAAGTCTACGCGCGTCACGACCGATTGTGCCGCGCCACCCGCGCCGCCGCCAAAGCTCTGGGACTCAAACTCCTCGCCCCCGACAGCCCCAGTCCGGCGGCCACGGGAATTTATTTACCCGAGGGCATCGACGCCGACGCCGTGCTCGAATACTTGCGCGACAAGATGAACGTCGTCCTCGCCGAGGGCCAGGATCAGCTCAAAGGCAAAGCGATCCGCATCGCCCATATCGGCTACATGGGCGGCTTCGACGTGATCACGGCGATCGCCGCCCTGGAGATGGCGCTGAGAAAATTCGGCGCCGAGATCCCGCTAGGCCGGGGCGTCGCCGCGGCGCAGGAAGTCTTGCTGGAGGCATTGCCCTGAAAGCCGACAATGGAGGATCGAAGATAGAGGATAGCGAATAGACGCCGTCCTCAATCATCGATCCTCAACCCAGAAACTAAGCATGGAACGGAAAATGAAAATCCTAGTCACCGATTCCCTGGCACCCGAAGGCTTGGCGGTTTTTCACAACGCCGAGGGGTTTGAAGTCGATGTAAAAATCGGCCTCAAGCCTGAGGAACTGCAAAAAATCTGCCAAATCTACGACGGCTGGGTGATTCGCAGCGGCACCAAGATCACCGCCGAGCTGATCGAAGCGGCGACCAATCTGAAGGTCATCGGCCGCGCCGGCGTGGGCTATGAAAACATCGACGCCGACGCCGCTACCCAGCGCGGTATCGTCGTCATGAACACCCCAGGCGGCAACAACGTCACCACCGGCGAGCACACTATTGCCCTGATGATGTCCATGGCGCGCCATATTCCCCAGGCCATGGCCTCGCTCAAGAGCGGCAAATGGGAGCGCAATAAATTTGTCGGCGTCGAGCTGTGCAACAAAACCATCGGCGTCATCGGCCTCGGCAACGTCGGCCGCATCGTCGCCGAGCGCGCCGCCGGATTGATGATGAGAGTGATCGGCTTCGATCCCTTCATCGCGCCGGAAAACGTCGCCCGCATGGGCGTCGAGCCTGGCACGTTGGACGACATCTTCGCCAAGGCCGATTTCATCACCGTCCATGTGCCGCTGACCCCCGACACTCAGGGGCTGATCAACCAGGCCGCCTTCGCCAGGATGAAAACCGGCGTGCGCATCGTCAACTGCGCCCGCGGCGGCATCGTCGACGAGCAGGATCTCGCCGACGCGATCATAGCCGGCAAGGTTGCCGGCGCGGCGCTTGATGTCTACGTCGACGAACCGCCCGCCGCCGATCATCCGTTGGTTAAACTCGATCAAGTCATCACCACGCCGCACTTGGGCGCCTCCACCGACGAGGCGCAGTTGAACGTCGCCATCGCGGTGGCCGAGCAGATGGTGGATTTTCTCGCCAGGGGCGTGGTCCGCTTCGCGGTCAACGTGCCGTCGGTGAGCCCGGAACTGCTCGAAGTCCTGCGCCCCTATCTCACCCTGGCGGAGAAGCTCGGCAGCCTGCACACGCAGATGGCCGGCGCCCTGCCCAAGGAAGTTCAGGTGGAGTATCGCGGCGACGTCACCCAGTACAATGTCGCGCCGCTGACCGTGGCCCTGTTGAAGGGGCTTTTGTCGCCGGTGATGGAGTCGGCGGTGAACTACGTCAATGCCCCGGTGGTTGCCAAAGAGCGCGGCCTCAAGATCCTCGAGTCCAAGGGCGAAGGGGTTGGCGATTTCACCAGCTCCATCGTCGTCAAAGCCAAGAACGGCGCGAAAAATCTGGAAGTCGAAGGGGCGATCTTCGGCGCCAAACATCCGCGCATCGTGCGCGTCAACGATTTCTATTTGGAAGCGGTGCCGTCGGGTTATATTCTCATCTTGCAAAACAACGATGTGCCCGGAGTCGTCGGCGCCGTGGGCACGATCCTCGGCAACAACGGCATCAACATCGCCGGCATGGAGTTGGGCCGCAGCGAACAGGGCGGCAACGCGATTTCATTTACTCACGTCGACGAAAGGGTCCCGAAAAAAGCCATCGACGAACTCCTTGCCCTGCCGCAGATCGTCTCGGCGGAGTTGGTGAAACTGTGAATACCAGGCAACGGGCATTAGGCAATAGAAAAAAAATCTTCTTGACTATTGCCTGGTGCCTGGTGCCTATTGCCTAAGAAATATGTCAAACGTCGCAATCATCGGTGCCCAATGGGGCGACGAGGGTAAAGGCAAGATCGTCGATCTGTTTACCCACGACGCCGATATCATCGTTCGCTTCCAGGGCGGCAACAATGCCGGCCACACACTGGTGGTCAACGGCAAGAAGACCATCCTCCACCTGGTCCCTTCCGGCGCGCTCCATCCGAACAAGCTCTGCGTCATCGGCAACGGCGTGGTCGTCGATCCGGAAATCCTGATCGAGGAAATCGACGCCCTCAAAGCCCAGGGACATCTCCAGAGCGGCGAACAACTGCGCATCAGCGAACAAGCCCATGTCATCATGCCCTACCACAAGGCCATCGACTTGGCGCGCGAACGGTTGCGCGGCAAAGGCAAGATCGGCACCACCGGCAGAGGCATCGGCCCGGCCTACGAGGACAAAGTAGCGCGCGTCGGCATTCGCTTCATCGACCTGTTGGAAGAAGACACCTTCCGAGAAAAGCTCGAGCGCAACATCGAAGAGAAGAATTTTTACCTAAAAGCGATTCTCCAGGAGAAGGCCCTCGATTTTAACGAGATGCACGACAGCTACAGCCGCTATCGGGACAAGCTCAAGGTCTACGTCACAAACACGGGCCTGTTGCTCGACCAGCGCATTCGCGCCGGCAAGCGCGTGCTCTTCGAAGGCGCCCAAGGCACTCTTCTAGACGTCGACCATGGCACTTATCCCTACGTCACTTCATCAAGCACGATCACCGGCGGCGCCTGCTCCGGCTCGGGCGTCGGCCCGCAGCATATTCAGCAAGTGATCGGCATCTCGAAAGCTTATACGACGAGAGTCGGCAGCGGCCCGTTTCCCACGGAACTCGAAGGTCCCGACGGTGAAACTCTTAGAAGAGAGGGCGCGGAATTCGGCGCCACCACCGGCCGGTCGCGCCGTTGCGGCTGGTTCGATGCGGTCAGCGTGCGCCACGCCGTGCGCATGAACGGTCTGACAGGAGTCGCCCTGACCAAGCTCGATGTGCTAACCGGTTTTAAAAAAATCCCCATTTGCACCGCCTACAGTTATAACGGCCAGACGGTGAGCGAATTCCCCGCCAGCTCGAAAGTCATGGCGGGAGCGCGGCCTATGTATGAAGAAATGGACGGCTGGACCGAGCGCCTCGACGACGTGAGAAAGTTTTCCGACCTGCCGGCCACGGCCCAGAAATATGTCGGACGCATCGAGGCGGTGATCGGCACCGAGATTATCCTGGTCTCGGTCGGCCCCGGCCGCGAGCAGACCATCGTGCTGAGAAATCCCTTCGATCGGTAAAGACAAGGCGGGCCTTCCCCCCTGCTCGCGCCATACGCGATTTCCACATCGCAGAGAAAATAATGCTCGTACTCCTATGCTTGACCTTGAATCGCCTGGGCCCCGTGCTTATTATGTCAAACATTAGACAGTCACATGGAGGACGCTATGGATGGTGAAGCCAGCAGCAAAGAAAGATTGGTCAGCGATTTGAAGAATCTGGTTGCCGATGCCGAGGAACTGTTAAAGGCCACAGCCAGCCAGGCCGGCGACAAGATCGGCGTGGCGCGCCAGAAAATCGAGCAGAGCTTGATCGAGGGCAAGAAAGCTTTAGCCGACGCCGAAAAAACCATCGTTGAAAAATCCAAACAAGCCGCAGAAATCGCCGACGACTATGTCCGCGATAATCCCTGGAGCGCAATCGGCATCGCCGCCGCAATTGGCCTTGTCCTCGGACTCTTGATTCGCGGCAAATAACCCCTGCCCATGGTCGACAGCGGCAGCCGTCCGGGCCGGGATGACTCGCCCGGCATTCTTCATTCGCTGAAAGCGCTCGGCGCGACGTTGGCGTCGGCCTTTCACACTCGCGTCGCACTGTTCGTCACCGAGTTGGAGGAAGAACGCGAGCGGCTCAAGCAGACCCTTATCCTCACCCTGCTGGTTGTCTTCGGTCTCAGCATGGGTTTCATTCTCCTGACAATCTTTCTGGTCGCGCTATTTTGGGAAAGGGGCTGGATTGGCGCTATCGGCGGTCTATCATTTATTTACCTCGGCGTCGCGACCATTGCCGCATTCAAGCTGCGCAACGTTTTTCTCAGACGCTCCGGACTGTTTCCCGCGACGTTGGAGGAGCTGGGCAAAGATCGCGACCGCTTGAAAGGTTAAGCCATGGCCAACCGCTTCGAAGATATCGCCCGGCGCAAGCAAGCTTTGATCGACCGGGCCGCTCAGGAGCGCGTCGATCTGGCACGCTGCTATGCCAATCTGAAATCGCCCTTCGATATCAGCGGAACGGTTCTGGGAATCGGCCGCGCCCTCAAAACCCATCCCATTGTCGCCGCCGGCCTGTCCAGTTTTTTCGTCAGCGGCTATGCCGTTAGAGCGCTCCGTTCGATGGGCGCAGCGCTCAGACTCTGGAAACTCGCCCTACCGATATGGATCTGGTGGCGTAAACGCCGCAAAAAATAGCGCGAAGGTCAAATCAATTCGGAAATCTTCACCGCTGAGACGCCGAGTACGCAGAGAAGTTTTCGAAACAAACCTCCGCGAGCTCTGTGCCGCCGCGGTGAGTCTCCCAATCTTGAATCCGAAATAACGATTGGAACGATTTGAACGGCTGGAACGATTGAAACCGGCGCGGCAATGCCGCGCTACTCCGTCCTCGCCCGTTCGACTTTTCTAGGATCCGCCGCTCCATTCATCGTCGCCCCATCCCAGGTGATCGCTTGGACGACGCCGAGAGCGCTTTGTGTGCGCAGCACGTGGCCGCGTCTTTCTAAATCCTTTTTCGGCTCCGCCGCGACGCCGGCTTCGACCCCCATCCGATCCGGCATCCATTGATGGTGGATGCGCGCCGACTCGACTGCGGCGGCCACCGGCATTTTGAATTCAAGAATATTGAGGATGGTTTGCAAGGTCGCGTTGATAATGCGCGGCCCGCCGGAAGCGCCGACGACGATCTCGGGCCGCCCGTGGTTCAGGACAATTGTCGGCGACATGCTGCTCAGCGGGCGCTTATTGGGCTGGAGCGAGTTAGCCTGGTTGCCGATCAAGCCGTAAACATTGCCGGTCTCGCCATGAATGGCGAAATCGTCGATTTCATTGTTGAGCACGATACCCGCCTTGGGCACAAGCAGTTTGGAGCCAAAGCGCGTGTTGACCGTCTGCGTGCACGCCACCGCGTTACCGTCCCGGTCGATGACGCTGAAATGCGTCGTGCCGCCTTTCTCGCCGTTGTAGTTGTAGTAGCCATAGTAAGTCGGCGCATGGGTTTTATCCGTCGTAATCCGGCCGCGCACCCAAGTTGCGTAGCTTTTTTCTGTCAGTTTGCGGATCGGCACATGGACAAAGTCCGGATCGCCCAGATGCTCGGCCCGGTCGGCGAACGCGTGCTTCATCGATTCCCCGAGCAAGTGCAGATAGGGCGCCGAGTTATGTTTGAACTTGTCGAACTTGTAGCCTTCCAAGATATTGAGCATCTGCAACAGCGCGACGCCTCCCGAGCTCGGCGGCGGCATAGTAATCACCGTGCGACCCCGGTAGCTGCCGACCAGCGGCTCGCGCCATACCGCTTGGTAGTTTTTCAGATCGTCGAGGGTCATGACGCCGCCCTCTTTCTTGACCATGTCGACGATCGCCTCGGCGATCCAACCCCGGTAAAAGACCTCGCCGCCCTGCTGGGCCAGCGCTTTGAGCGTCGTCGCCAGCTGAGGTTGGCGAATCGGCTCGCCTTCCTTGGGCACCTCCCCGTTGGGCATGTAAATACGCCCGAGATCGGCGTAGCGCTTCATGTTGCTCGCGCCACGCTCGATGGCGATCCGCAACGACGCATCGAGGGGAAATCCTTCGGCCGCGAGCTTGATCGCGGGCGCCGCCAAAACCGCCATCGGCAGCGTGCCGAATTTTTTGTGCGCCTCGATCAATCCCGCCGCTTCGCCGGGAACGCCCACCGCCAACGGCCCCGTGAGACTCGCCGCCGCCACCGGCTTGCCGTCTTTCATATATAATTCCCGGCGCGATGCGGCCGGCGCGGTTTCGCGAAAATCGAGAGCAAAGGATTTCTTGTCCTTGGCTCGGTAAATCACCATGAAGCCGCCGCCGCCCAACCCTGACGACGCTTGATCGACCACCGATAAAGCCAACGCCGTGGCGATCGCCGCGTCCACCGCATTGCCGCCACGCTTGAGAATCTCCATTCCGGCCTGGCTCGCCAACTCGCTGTCCGCCATCACCAGCCCCGAGCGCGATTGCTGCGTCCTCGCCGCGACATCGGCGGCAACGAAACTAACGACAAAAACGAAGCAGAAAAAAACCCTAGACCGCAATGAGAATCGCATATCAATCGGGTTTAATGCTTTGCCTAGGCGTTTGCAATCAATTGCTGGAATGATGCTCGATTCCATTTCACCACGGAGTGACCATGAGCTTGCGCTTGCCTACCGAGCATGAAAAGGGTTCGCATTCCCAAAGCATGCTCCCCTCCTCGATTCG
>JBGTCC010000517.1:0-6133 GCA_041749055.1 Thermodesulfobacteriota bacterium
GTTGGCGGTTTCATCGTCTTCAATCTTCTCGCTGGCCCGGAAGCGCTGCCACAAGTCGCTTGGGTTCGGAAACGAAGCGAGATGGCGCTCCTGGCCTGTGATGAAATCAAACTCGACGATGCCGTGCCCGTTGGTGGAGTAGGCGAATTTGACCCCAAGAATTTCGGCGTAGTCTTTGGCTTGTTGAAGACCGTCGCCGGGGAGCTTGTAGGCCGCCTTCGCTTCGACCACCGCCAGCATGAAGTCTCTGGCATAGCGCAAAAGATAATCGGCTCGATTGGAGGGTCGGCGCCGCGCTTTAGTGCCGACGACGAGAATACGCCCGTCCGTAAAGCTCTTTTGCTCACTGATCTGATCGTCGTTCCAACCAGCAGCGTAGAGATTCGGCAGGACGTATTTTCTACAGGTATCGGCTTCGGTGATCACGGTAAATCGGCGATGCGACCGTCACGGAAATTTTGCCGATTCTATTCGATGTCGCAACGCAAGAGCAAGGACGGCTATGGCGGCAGTTCAGCAGCGAAAAAAAGGCCGGCTGAGCATTCTCGCCCAGCCGGCCCGATGTTTAACCAGTTCTATTCGGATCCCAATCTACTTCCCCGCCCTCCGCGCTGCGATCACTTCGAGCATTTTCTCATCGCTGGTGTATTTGAAGTCCCAGGTCTTGCGCGCTTTGGCGGCTTCCTGCTCGGCGCCTTCTAGCAGCTCAACGTCCGGTTTGGTCACCACCGTCACGCCTTTTTGCTTCAAGGTGGCGATCAAGCCCTCGATCTTATTTTCCATATCGCCAGCCGACATTCCGGGTTTGGCGGCGAGATATTCGTTCACAACTTTCATACCGAGCTCGGCGTCTTTTTTGGCGACGCCGACCAGGCCGACGCTGGCGTTACGCGACCAGCCGGCGACGAATATGCCGTCGAGCGTTGTCTTCTTTTCCGGATCGTAGGGCTGATAGGCGGCAGGATTGGGATCGCCGGGAAGCTTCTCTGGATTGGTCACGAAAGCGCCGCGGGAAAACGGCAGACCGAGGGAGGCATCGACCTGATCGCCGATGGCGTAAATTACGCAGTCGACTTCGATGCGCCGAGTCTTGCCGGTGCCTTTGGCGACGGTCTTGCCGTCTTGCAGAACCATCTCGTTTTCTTCCGCTTCGAGGAACGCGACCCGGCCTTGGGCGTTGGCAACTACTTTATTCGGTGAGCAGAGATAGCGGAAAGTGAGCCGGCGCCCTTCCAACGGCTCGCCCTGACGCACCATTTTTTGCGTAATCGCAGCGACATCCTGTCCGACGGCGGTTAACGACCCGCTGATGCGCTCGATCTCCTGCTTCATGTCGGCGTTGTCGAGGTACATGTCGATGTACTCGAACTCGCTATCGTCATAGGCTTTTTCCAACGGCCCGCGGCGCGCGACAACGACCACTTGATCGATCTTTTTCAGATTGAGCAGCCAGTTGACGATGTCGACCATGACATTGCCCATACCGATGATCGCCACCCGCCGGCCGATTTCGAACTGGTGCTCGGCGAACGGCGGCAAGGAATTGAAGTGATAGACGACATCCTTGGCATGGTAAACGCCGACGGCCTCTTCTCCTTCAATGCCCAGCTTTTTGGTCCCTTGCGCTCCCGCCGTCACCACCACCGCGCCAAAGCCCATGTCCTGGAGATCATGGAGCGACAGCGGCTGGTTTTGCCCTACCATCACGTGGCCCAGGTAAAATACTTTCGGGTCGGCGAGAATCCTTTTGAACTGCTTGCGCAGGCCGGTTTTCATCTTTTCCTTGTCGACAAAGATGCCGTACTCCGCCAGCCCGCCCGGTTTGATGTCGCGATTGATCAAGACCACCCGATGGCCCGCTTCGGTCAATTTACGCGCGCCGTAAAGCCCAGCGGGCCCCGCACCGACCACCGCAACCAAATGTTGGTTAGACATCATCTTACCTCATCGCCAGAATTGTATTTCTCTCGCCGTTGAGAGATGACTTGAAGAAAAAACTAGAGAAGCAAAAGTCGGCCTAACCTTACTGAAGCTCCCTTTTGCCTTCGTATTCCAACTCGGTACCGCGGGAGTCCTTATGGGTAAAGGAAACCATTTCCCAACTGCCATCTTCAAGGGGTCCCTTGAGAATGTAGGAGTTCTCGTCGCTGCCGAGAACCCGAAAGTAGCAAGCTTGCTCGCCGTACCAGCGATCCACGCAGGCTTCGACCTTGATGGTTCGCGTTCCGAGCATGAACTGGGTAGGACTTTCCTGTCCCTTGGAGTCGGCAGAAGATTCGACTTTGACTTTCATATTGGACTCGCTTAACCCAGTAATCGTAACGACGTAATATAGCCCAAAATTTTCAGACTTTAAAGGAGTACCATGACCCCCGTCAATCAGCTGAGAAAAGACATTATCAGCGCCAGCCGGATTCTTTCCCACCTGAAACTCGTCGAAGGCTTCGGACATGTCAGCGCGCGCATTCCCGGCAGCGACCGCTTCTTGATCACCCCGCGGATCAGCCTGGCTATGGTCAGCGAGGAGCAATTGCTGACCCTGAACCTGAACGGGGAGATAGTCGAGGGATACCATCCGGTGCCATTTGAAGCTTGGTTGCACACGGTGATCATGAAAACCAAGCCGCGGGTCAATGCCATAACCCGCATCCACGCGCGCAGGGCAAATATCTTCTCGGTCACCGAGCGCCGGCTTGAGCCGGTGCACAACCACGGCAGTTTCTTCGCTGGCGGTGTGCCGGTGTTCACCAGCCCCGACCTGATCTCAACAGAGAAGCTGGGCAGCGATGTCAGCGAAACCCTGGGTGATAGCCCGGCTGTGCTACTGCGCGGCAACGGCCAAGTGACGGTTGGCAGAACGATTCCGGAAGCGGTGATGATGGCGATCTACCTGGAAGAGGCGGCGGAGGTGCTTCATGGCGCGCTCCAAATCGGCACACCTATCCCGTTGACCCTCAGCGAATCGAAACAAAGACAAATCGAAGCGCTGCCGCCGGTCGACATGGAGCGGGCCTGGAATTTCTTTAAGAACAAAGTGGAGCGCGAGAGCAGAGAAAAAGCCTAGAAACGGAAAGAGCGCGGCATCCAGAAGATGCCGCGCTCTTTATCGATTAAATCGAAAAAGTTTACTTGCCAGCGACCTCGAAGCTAACTTTCGCGTCTTCTTTCGCTTTGACGGTCACTTTCTGGGTGCTCTTACCGAGTTTTTCGTGCCAAACTTCGACGGTGTAGCTACCCGCCGGCACATCGGCGAGCTTAAAGCTGCCCGAGCCGTCGGTTACCGCAAAATACGGATTCGCCGTCGCGACGAGCCAGCCTTGCATCCATCCATGAACGTCGCACTTCACTTCCACCGCTTCCGGTTTTTCAACCTTCACTTCCAAGGTCTTTTTAAACTTGGGCTGGGCCTGATTGAACGGACTGTTCACCTTGCTGTAAGAGTGCACGTTGTGAAGAATGCCGTCGGGATTCAAAATCTCCACCGTCGTTCCCGCAGGAAAAGCTAAAACATGAGGCTTATACTCGCAGCCGTTCTGATCGAGAGTAACCTTTTTGGTATCGATCTTCTTGCCGCTCTTGATATCCGTGATCGTTACTACTGCATTGGCCAGGTTGCCGTCTTTCACGACCAAAGACTGATCCATCTTTGGCGATTTGTCACAAACTTCTTTATCTTTGCCGACGTCGAGCTTTTTGGGTGCTGGCGCCGTGCCTTTGAACTTCACCGTGCCCGAGATGCTGCCGCCGTCTTTCACATCGCCGCCTTTATACTGGGCCATTACGCTTACCGGCACCGTCACCAACGACATAGCCAATACTAACGAGCCTAACTTATTCATATATTCTCCTTTAATCTAACTGATCATCGGTTGGACGACCAGGCTACTGCGATATTCATCTATAAATCGCTACTTTGCCGGTTTTGTTTTAGCCATCTGCGGCGCCGCAGCGGCAGCCGCTGGCACCCCGCCGCGCCCGAGCGACATCAAGTAGTCGCGCAAGGCCTCGATCTGCAAGTCTTCTTTGCCGCCCAGGACGTTATCCGGGCCGCCCGGATAGAACGACGGCATTTTTGTCCCTGGCTGAACTTTCTGCGGATCTTTGAGCCACTTGATGATCCAGTTGGGATTCAACCGTTGCCGCGCCATAGCTAAATCAGGAGCCCAACCGTCTTTCGGCCCCTCAGGATTTTTAGCCCCCTGGACATGGCAACTAAAGCAGTTGAAATAATCGGCGGAAGTCAAAGTTTTCGCAGCCTCTAGATGCCCTGCCGGGATCCGGCGATCATCGATGTAATGAAAGGGCTGCTCGACCTTTGACAGGCCATTGAAGTAGTTCACCAGTTGCGTGGTATGCTCATCGGAGAGGCCGAAGGTCGGCATTCTGATGTCTAACCAGGGCCGCAAGGCAGTAGGCGCTTTCAAGAAGCTGTATAACCACGGCGATTGCACCTTCTCGCCCTCACCATTCAGCGGCGGAGGCGCCAACGCCACGTTCTCCTGATAATACTTACGTACGAAGCCGCCGCGATTTTCAATCTCGTGACAACCGACGCAGTTATACTGCTGCATCAAGCGCCGCCCTTCGATCACCTGTTGGACGCGCAACCCTTGATCCGCTAGGTAACGTTGGCCGACCTTGCGCTCGCGGAAGCCGCCCAACAACATCCGGACAGCTTTGATGTCCTCGTCCTCGAGACTGAACTGCGGCATGAGCTGCTCAACCCGCTCGGTCGCATAGCCCCGCGGAGTCTTAAGTTTATAGTATGTCCAGTCGTCCCAGGTATGCTTGACGTCGGTACGATTGCCGAAGGAAAGTTCTTCGACTGTTTTTGAGCCGAAGGTGGTCAACTCAGCACCGATACGCGATTCCTTCTCCATGCCCTTGATATCATGGCAGCCGAAGCAGCCCCATTTACGTACCAGCGTCTCGCCGCGTTTGATGTTTTGCGCATCGGCGAGTTTTTCCTGAATGCCCGCGACAGGATCAGGTCTGCCGCCCAAGCTCATTAGATAGTTGGTAATCGACAACGCCTCGTCGTCGGACAAGCGCAAGCTCGGCATGCGCGTGTCATGCTGAAAACCGCGTGGCTCCTTGATCCAATGGTAGATCCACTGGGGACCGACAACTTTAGCGGCGATATCCTTGAGATTGGGAATCAGATCTTTCGACTTGCCCAAAGGTGTGGAAAACTCGCCGTCGGCAAAGCCGTGGCAGCCCTTACAGCCGATGGTCTCGACGAGTTTTTTACCCTTGGCGATGTCGTTGGGATCGCCTTCGCGCAATCCCGCCGGCGCCGGATGTTCCTGGGTCCATTTGTCGCCCTCTTCCTTGGACTGCGACCAGATGTAGGCGGCCACCGCCAAAGCGTCGTCCGGTTTGAGATCGAAATTCGGCATACGCGTGCGTGGCCGGAACTTATGCGGGTTCTCGATCCAGCGCACCATCCAGCCGGGATCGACTTTGGCGCTGATCTTTGTCAGGCTCGGCGCGATCTTGGGAATGCTTTCGTAGCCTCTGACTAGATGGCAACCGGTACAACCAACCTGCTCGAATAACCTTTGGCCTTCAGCGAGTAATGGCGCATCCTCGGCGAATTTCTGCACATCCTGATGGCAAGAGGTGCAGCTCGACTGCACCTTATTGCCGCGCAGCAGTGGGAACTCCCACAGATGGACTTCGCCATGGGCCTGTTTGGCGCTGTTGACGGCGACACCCTGGCCTTCATGACAACTCGTACAACCGATTTTTTCCAACGGATGGACGCCTGCTAATAGAACGTCGCGCCGTGGATGAGTTCGGAAGGGTTGTGGTTCTTTCTCGAAACCAGCTCGATTAATCGCCAGATGGCAGGTCTGGCAGCGATCCACTCGCGCCACCGGCTGGTCGAAGCGGTTGCGGTCGAATTCGTCAAGAGAAACCTGCTGGATCTTAGGGATTTTGAAGAAGCTCACGGGACCAAGCTTGAAGGTCACGTTCTCCATGACCCGAACCCACTTGTCCCGTTCGCCGGTCATCTTGCTGAGTTCGGTCTCGATTTCCTTGGCGCCGGACTGGATCTTTTTGATCTCGTCCTTTAACTGGTTCCGCTTGGCGCGCAGCGGCTCAAGCTCCTTCTCCAAAACCGCCTTTT
>JBGTCC010000518.1:0-6539 GCA_041749055.1 Thermodesulfobacteriota bacterium
CGGCGTCAAAGCCGGCGTTGAAACTGTGGCGCTTTGGGAGTGCGTGCGCCGCGGCATGGTCGGGCGCATGCACGTGCTACACAGCCAAGTGCCGCACAACGTTTTTCGCGGCGACTACGAGACCGACACGTTTCCGCTCAAGCTGCTGCGCAAAGACGTCGGTCTGGCGACGGCATTAGGCCGCGATCTCAACGTGTCGTTGCCATTGGCCAACATCACCGAGCAAAAACTAATCGAAGGAATCAATCGCGGCTGGGGCGATCAGTCCGCGTACACCGTAACGTTCAAGCTTCAGGAGGAAGCGGCGCAGGTCGCGCTGCGCGCCGAAGGTGTGGACGCGCAAAAAGCCGCGCGATATATTTCAACCAATCCGAAGACGGATTGAACAGGTTCAAATAGTTCAAGCCGTTCAAGTCGTTCAAAGCGTATTTCGGACGGTTCCCAGCGGCGTTGTTCATCTCTGGCGGCTTGAACGATTTGAACCATTTGAACGGCTTGAACATCCGCAGAGGATTTAATGGCAAAGCATGGCTTCAAAGTATTAGACAGCGATATGCACATCCTTGAGCCCGCCGACCTCTGGCAGCGCTACCTGGATGCGAAGTTCAAACAGCGCGCGCCGGTGGGCCTGACCGATCATGTGCGTGACCTGCGCCTCGTCGGCCCTGATGGCAAATCGTGGGGGCGGCCGGTCGATCCGCCCCCGGGAACGCTGCCGCCGCCGGGCCATATTTTTCATAAAAACCAGAAGCTGTTTAAGCCGCACAACGAGCGCGGCTGGTCGTCAAAGGTTCAGCTCGACGCCATGGCCGAGGAAGGCATCGATGTGGCGATTCTCTATCCGAGCCGCGGATTGAATCTGCTCAGCATTCCCGACCTGGAACCGGAGTTCGCCGCGGCTCTCGCCCGCGCCTATAATGACTGGCTCCATGATTTCTGCCAGGCCGATCCCGGCAAATTGATCGGCGCCGGGATGATTTCGCCGTTCGATATCGACCGGGCCGTCCAGGAAGCCGAGCGCTGCGTAAAAAGGCTGGGCTTTCGCGCGATATTTCTACGCGCCAACATCGTTAACGGCCACAACTGGCACGAGCCCTATTACGAACCGCTCTGGTCAGCATTAGAAGAGCTGGGCATACCCCTAGGCTTTCACGAAGCGAATAACTCATTGGCGCGCCAGTCAGGAGACAACTTCGGCTATGATTTCATGCTGCGCCACACCTATGCTCATCCAGTCGAACAGATGCTCGCCGTCGGCGCGTTTTGTGGCGGCGGTATTTTAGATCGCCACCCGAAATTGAAAGTCGCTTTTCTCGAAGGCAACTGCGGCTGGCTGCCATTTCTACTCTGGCGCTTGGACGAACATTGGGAACAGTATGGCGATCAATGGGCGCCGGGGTTGACGCAGCCGCCAAGCTTTTATTTCAAGCGCCAATGCTACGCGTCAGTCGAATGCGACGAGGAGCCGGTCAAATACACCATCGACTATCTCGGTAACGAACGGCTCGTCTTCTCCACCGACTTTCCCCATGTCGATACCAAGTATCCCCGCGCCGTCGAACGTTTTCTCGAACTGCCCATTGAAGATGAAGACAAACGCAAGATCCTCTGGGACAACTGCGCGACCTATTACGGCATGACGGCGATGTAGAAATCGATGAACAACGCGACCACAACGATCTGCGAATTCGAATCCTCTCGGGGTAGGCCTGAACCGGCCCTGAGTAAAGTCGAAGGGTGCCTGCCCTCCGGACCGGCAACCACAGGTGGTTGCCCCTATCTAGGGAGGCAGAGGCTAGGTCGGGCTAGCCGCTTGTTACTCATGGTGATCGTACTGTTTGGCGGCGCGATTATTTCCGAACCCACCCTCGCAGCTGAGCCCTCGCATAAGGTGCGCATCGGCTATCCCTCCTCGGCGGTGTCGACGCTGCCCTTCGACATCGCCAAAGAAAAAGGCTTTTACAGCAAAGCCGGAGTTGACGTCGAATACATCCAGATGCGCAGCGCGCTGGGCCCGCAGGCGATCCTCAACGGCAACATCCAATTCTTCACATCACCGCAATCCGCAATCAATGCCGCGGTGGCCGGCTTGCCGCTGGTCGTCGTGCTGTCGCTCTATCGCGACTCCCCATGGGTCCTGGTGACGAGCAAGGACATCAACAAAGCAGCGGACTTGGCCGGCAAGCGCCTCGCCATCTCGGACATCCGTTCGTCACCCTATTATTTCGCCCGCGCCGGACTGCGCAAACTCGGCTTGGAAGAGAAACAAGTTAACCTGGTCACCACCGGCGGCACCTCTAACAGTTTCGCGACTCTGACGACCCATCAGGTGGCCGGCGCGGTATTGAGTCCGCCTTTCGACGAGAAAGCGGTTTCCCTGGGCTATAAGAAGTTTCTTTTCTTAGGCGACCTGGCCGATATTCCTTATGTAGGGCTGTTCACATCGCAAGCTGAGATCCGCACCCACCGCGAGCGCATCCGCCGCACCATCGCCGCGGTCATGAACGCCATCGATTGGCAAAAGAGCAACCGCAGCGAAGCGGTCAAAATGATCGCGGCGCGCTACAAGATTAGCAGCGGCGAAGCCGAACGCTCCTACGACACCATGGTCGCGATCCTCTCCCCCGATGGCGCGATCAACATGAAGAAAGTCCGGGGCTACTTAAATCTCCTGCGCGAGGAACGGCCAGTAGCCGATGACCTCGACCCGGAAAAGCTGGTGGATTTCTCAATGTTGCCGGGAGCGCGCTGACCCCAAGCACGCAGCACTTGCAATGACCGCTTCGGCTTGACAGCATTGACGCATATGGCGACGAAGCTATCGGTGCTTTCATTGTTCGTATTGCTTGTGACTGAGCCTGGAAATCTTCAGGCCGCGGCCGACCAGCTGCAAGAGATCTTGCAAGAGACAAAACAAACTCGCCAGGCAGAACAAGCCAAACAACTAAAAGCCAAGGAACAGATCGAGCAACTCAAACGGGATCAACAGAGCAGCCAGTCGCAGCAGCAGTTAGAACAAATCAAACAGCAAAAGAGCGATCCGGCGGATCCCGAAAAACCTCAAGCGGCACAAACCCAACAACAACTCGATCAACTAAAAAACGACCAACAACTCCAACGCCTACAAACCGATCAGCAGCTGCGCCGCATCGAACAAGATAAAGACCCACTGCGCCAGCAACAACAGATCAACGACTTGCAACGCCAACAACAAATCCGCTCGTTACAGGAACAGATCCAACGCAATCAGATTCAGCAGGATTTGGAGCGCCTGCGGCAGCAGAATTCCCGATAGCGCCTACCTAGTTACAGAAGAGCACCCGTCTCCAAGCGACATAGGTAAAATTCCCTCGTTGGAATTTTTTTGTGATTCAGCGCGGGCCGCAATCCAGGTTTCTGAACGGAAGAAAATCTGGATGCCGGTTTTCACCGGCACGACGAACCGATTTGAATCCCGTAGGATGGGTAGAGCGTCAGCGAAACCCGTCGATTCCGCGCCGCATGCCACTACGCCGTCAGCCTCTTCTTCAACCACTGCACGCTTCGTCCATCGGCCGCGGCGCAAATGAACTGGCCATACTCGATCCTCCATCTGCGATCGTCCAAACATTTTGGCGACGCTAGCTTAGGCAAGAAGGGCACGCAATGGCCCTACGCCGAATTCCATTGCGACGTTTGACAGCGTCTGCGGTCTGTAGCACAAATGCTGTCGATGGCCTTCGACTCCAACAATCAATCAGCGATCTCCGGCCAGGCGGCCGGCATCGCCGGAGCCGAAACCATCCCCACTTTCGGCAACTCGGCGGGACGTGATTTGCTCGGCAGAATCTTACCGCCTTTGCTGGCCGTCGGCAGTGTCCTGGGAATTTGGTGGCTGCTCTATGTGATCTATCCGCGCCTGCTGCCGAGCCCAATGAGCACGCTGAACGAAGCGCACCGGCTGATTTCGGACGGTACATTTTTCTTCCATATGTATCAAAGCCTGCGCCGCGTCTTCGTCGGCGCCACGGTGGCGATGATTTTTAGCGTCGCCGTCGGCATCTACATGGGCACAGTGCGCATGGGCGAGCATTTCTTTCAGCCGCTGGTCGTCTTGGGACTGACGATTCCCGGGCTCATGTGGGCGCTCATTGCCGTCATGCTATTCGGCATCAATGAGTTCGCTTCCTATTTCGCCGTGGCGGTGACGACCTTTCCCATGCTGGTCATTAATATCTGGGCCGGGGTCAAATCCCTCGACAAAGAACTGATGGACATGAGCCATGTGTTTCATTTCACCAAGTCGATGAAAATCACCCAGGTCATCCTGCCGCAGTTGGTGTCGAATATTTTCGCCGCCACTCGCTACGGCTTGGGGCTCGCCTGGAAAGTCGTCGTGGTCGTCGAAATGTTCGGCACCAGCAACGGCGTCGGCTATCAGGTCATGAAGTCGTATCAAGTCTTCAACATGGAAGGCGTCATCGCCTGGACGCTGACCTTCGTCGTCGCCATGATCGTCATCGAATACGGCATCATCAATCTCGTGGAGCGCCGGCTCACCGCCTGGCGGCCGAAGATCGACGTGTGGAGACGCTAGATGGCCGAACTGGTGGTCGAGAATATTGAGAAGTGGTTTCGCCGCGAGGACGGCCAACCTTTCAAAGTCATCGACCGTTTGTCCTTCCATGCTAAAGAGGGTTCGGTGACCGTTTTGATCGGGCCTTCCGGCTGCGGCAAGTCCACTTTGCTCAATTCCATCGTCGGCTTGGAACGGCTCGACCGCGGCGAGTTAAAATTTGTTAACAACGGCAAGACCCAAGAGCGGCCGCTGATCGGCTACGTGTTTCAAAGCCCGCGCCTGCTGCCCTGGAAAACCGTCGGCGACAATCTCCGGCTGGCGTTGAAAGGCGCCGGCGTCGATGAATCCGAATGGGATAAGCGGGTGCGGCACTATTTGGAACTGGTCGAACTCGAAGAGTATATCAATCAATTCCCGCTCTATCTTTCCGGCGGCCAGCGCCAGCGCGTCGGTCTGGCGCGAGCCTTGGCCATTGAATCCGATCTGGTGTTGATGGACGAGCCGTTTGCCAGCGTCGATGAATTGACCGCGCGCCAGTTGCGTCAAACCACTCGACGGCTATGCGAGCAGTTGCACCGCACGGTGTTATTCGTTACCCACAATCTCGCCGAAGCCGCTTACATGAGCGACTACGTTGTCACGCTCACCCGCCGGCCGGCGCGCTTGGACGCCTACGTGACCAATCCGTTACCGACGCCGCGCCAATGGGGCCCGGAGCTTTATGGCTTCGCCGCCGAACTCGAAACCAAAGTGACTCTTAAAGAAGAAGGAGAAAAATCATGACGATCAAGTACCTATCTCTGGCGGTCGCTGTTTGGCTGTTGATGATCACCGCCCAGGCCGCAGCGATTGCCGGCGAATCGCCGCTGCCGATCAGCATCGCTACCGCCGCCGGCGGCCAATCGGGCTACGTCGCTGCGCTCGTCGGCAATAAAGGTCTCGATGTCAAATACGGCGTCAAGATCACTAATTTGCTGATGGACTTCACCGAAGCCGCCAATGCCGTCAAGCTGGGGCGGGCGACGGCCAGCGCGATGCAACCGAGCACGGCGGTAAATCTGATTAAGAGCGGCACCGAGATTCGCCTGATCTCACCCCAGATCTGGTCGGGCAACTCCTGGTTGGTCAAGAAGGATTCGCAATACAAAAGCTTCGCGGATCTGAAGGGCAAGAAGATCGGCAACTTCGCGCGGGTCACCGGCGCCTATTTCTTTTCCGCGGTCATCGCCAAGGAGCACAAATTCGATCTGGAAAAAGACTTTCAGAACATTCCGGCGGAGACTGGCGCGCTGATCGCTCTACTGGAACGCGGCGATGTCGAGGCGATCAACATGTTCGAACCCCACACCACCCGATTGGTGATGTCGGGCCGATATCGCGTGCTGGTCGATTTTGACATCGAGCTCGAAAAAATCTTCGGCGCGCCGCCGCTCAAGTCCACCGTCGGCATGCTCAAGGAGACCGTCGAGAAGCAACCCCAAATCGTCAAAGCGATCCGCGGCGCCTACGGCGACGCCATCAAGATGATCAAAACCGGCCAGGACGAGGATTTTTTCAAGACCAAAGCCAAAGAGTTCTTCAACCTCAGCACCCCGGAAGAAATCACCGCCGGCATGAAGGTGAATAAAGAAAACTTCGCGGATAAATGGGGCGACAGCTTCTTTCAGTCGCAAAACAAAATCCTCCAATCCGGCATCGGTCTGGGCCTGCTGCCCAACATCGGCGACCTCAACGCTCTCTGGATCAAATAGCGCACGCGACCGCAGAGCTGCGACGGCACGCCGCCATTGCAGCTCGGCGTCTATCCGCCTCCCCTAACGATTGGAACGGCTTGAGCGTTTTGAACGATTGGAACGAAAAGTCGAGTGAACCGCGTTACTCGCCCTGAACGGAAGCGTTAAAACCCTACCGATTCGCCAACACATGCTTCCTCGCCCACGCCGCGACATCGCCGCGCCCAGCGAACCGAACGTCTTTGAGA
>JBGTCC010000519.1:0-8372 GCA_041749055.1 Thermodesulfobacteriota bacterium
GCCGGGCGATTCGAGCCGTCGTCCGCGCGGTGGACTTCGCCAGGACTCGGAAGGGCGAAACCGTGCAGTTCATCATGAATCAATACAAGATGGATAAAGATGTGTCCGAAGCGGTCTACGACGCGATCATGGAAACCCTCAATCCGACGCTGTTACTTACCGATCAAGAGGTGCAGATCGAGCTCAACCGCATCGCCGAACAAACTAAAATGAAAATTACGATGAAGCCGGGAGAGCTGGTGGATTTCACGCTTATCCGCCAAGTCGCGCAGGAGTTGGGGCGGTAGAAAGCGAAGCCCAGATAATCAGCCGCAGAGCGCACAGCGCGCCACCCCCGCGATCAAAGAAGAAATCGAGATTTCACCGCAGAACCGCGGAGTTCGGAATGCATCTTCGTCAAAAAACTCTTTACTCCGCGTCCTCGGCGTCTCTGCGGTGAGTCGCCGAAGATTCGCAAATGGCGTTGAGGGCGAAAGGTTTTTCGTCCCTACAGGCTGTACAGCTTCGCCGCGTTCTCGCCCATGATCTTTGCCTTCAATCCATCGGTCAAATCCTTGCGCTCCATCACTTCCTCGACCGTATGGGGAAATTTGGAGTCGCTGTGGTTGTAGTCGGTGGCGAAGACTAGCCGTTCTTCGCCGACAAAATCGGCGACGTAGGGCAGCATTTTCTCTTCCATCTCGAAGGCATAAAACATCTGGCCGCTTTTCATATACTCGCTCGGAGGCTTGGTCAGCCAGGGCACGGTGGGCTGGAGGATTTCGTAATGCTCGTCCAATCGCTCCATCCAGTAGGGCACCCAGCCGCAGCCGGCTTCCATGAAGGCGAATTTCAGTTTGGGAAAGCGCTCGAGCATGCCGCCGCAGACGACGCACAGGGCGGCGATCATCTGCTCGAAGGGATGGGCCAATGCGTGGCTGTAAAGCGGGTGATCGAAGCGTTCGGTGGCCGCCGGCACGCCATCGCCGGCGCCGACATGGATGCACACCGGCACGTTCAATCTCTCGGCTTCGGCGAAGAACGGATGGAGATCGGGATCGTCCAAATTTTTCTTCGACGCCGAAATCGGCGGCGTGGCGACGGCGACAAACTTCAGCTCTTCGACGGCGCGGCGTAGTTCTTTAACCGCTTCGGCGGGATCTTGAATGGCCACCGCGGCGACGCCTTTGAGTCGGCGGTTATCCGCTTTGCAGTAGCCCGCGAGCCAGTTGTTATAGACGCGCGCCACGGCGGAGGCCAAGTCTTTATCCTCGACGAAGGGCAAACTTAAAAACGGCGAGGTCCCGAACAGCACCGCGGTGTCGATGCCTTCCAAGTCCATGTCTTTGAGACGCTGCACCGGATCGGTCATGCCAGTGGTGGCCTGGGGACTATGGCTGCGCGGCGCGCCGACGAAACTGCACGCTTTGCCGACCGGCTTGGGCGTCAGTTTGCCTTCCATCATGACGAAGGTGAAGCCGCGATTGTCCTTGACCGCCCTCGGGGCGCGATCGCGGTAGGGCGCTTCAAGCAAATCCGACCAGGGGATATCCCGTTCCAATACATGACCGTCGGCGTCGATGATACGCATCGTGTTTTCTCCAACTTTCGGTGAATTAGTTTCAGAGTTTATCAGTACCAGAAGTCGGCGGTGCTGCTCAACAGCGTCGTGACAAATCAGCGAACGGTGGGCATCGCTTCGCTCCTACGCGAACGGGTCGGGAGTTTGTTTCGACGTAGGGTGGGTGGAGGCGTATCGCCGATACCCACCACTTCTTCGATTCAGTCGTTCCTCCAGTGTCACACCGTGATCGCCAGAGTGCCGCCAAGTTTGCTCTTTTTTTGCATGCGAAATTAGCATATCGGTACGTTAGGAGTCTAAAAAAGCCATGAACCTGACCTCAAACTTGATCGAAGTCGAAGATAACTGGGAAGCGGTCAATGACTGGTTCCTGAAAGAAAAACTCAGCGACGGCTTGCCGATCGTGCCGCCAACGGCGGCGCGGGTGGAGAAGATGCTCGCCGCGACGACGCGTGATCCAGCGGAAATGATCGGGCCGATCCCACCCAAATGGGCGCCTTGTTCGATTGAAAAAATCGCCATCAACGCCGTCATGGCCGGCTGCTTGCCGGAGTATTTGCCGGTTATCATCGCCGCGGTGGAAGCGATCTGTGAGCCGCGCTTCAATCTCTACGGTGTTCAGGCGACCACCGGTTACGTTGGCCCCGCGCTCTTGCTCAACGGGCCGATTCGCACTGCGCTGAACGTCAACTGCGACTCCGGCGTGTTCGGTCCCGGCTTTCGCTCCAATGCAACCATCGGCCGTGCGATTCGCTTGATCCTGATCACCGTCGGCGGCGGTTATCCAGGCGACACCGACCGCTCGACCTTCGGCTGGCCGGGGAAATACACCATGTGCTTCGGCGAGAATCAGGAGAAAAGTCCATGGGAGCCCTATCACGTCGAATTCGGCTTCAAGCCGGAAGAGAGCGCGGTGACGGTCTTCGGCATCAATGGATTCTTGCCGATCCACACCGCCGGCAATCGCGGCGAGCAGGCGCTGTCGTCTTTGGCAGAAGTGATCAAGATGCATCACGGCGTGAGCCATTTGGATGTTGGCAGTTTCGGCGGCGGCACGCCGCTCATCGCATTGGGCATTGAAGACGCCGAGATCATGGCGCGCGACGGCATCACCAAGAAACAAGTCAAGGATTATCTCTGGGAGCATGCGTCGTTGAAATTTTCGGAGATTCCAGCGCGCCGCAAAGGGCACAAATCCGACGACGAACTGATGCGCGAGTCGATCAACATGACGCCCGATGGCGTGGTCCATCTTTCTACTACGCCGGAAGACATCATGGTGATCGTCATCGGCGGCAAGCACCGCCACTCGGTGTTTCTGCCGATGTGGACCGGGCGCAATACGTTGTGCGTCATTAAGAAGATCAAGTAAAGCGTTAGGGGTGAGGGGTAAGGAGTGAGGGGTAAGGAGTGAGGAGTCAGAAGTATAGAAGGGCGTTGCTCGCTTGGTCATTGGTCTTGTTACTATGGACGTGTGTTACCCCGGTGCTGGCGCAGGACAAAGTTCGTTTTCCCATCGGCGCTTCTTCGAAAACCTTCAGCTACGGGCCGTTGTGGCTGGCGCAAAAACTCGGCTACTTCGAGCGCGAGGGACTGGACGTTCAGATCGTCGTCATGCGCGGCACGCCGCTCACCATTCAAGCTTTGGCCACCGAGTCGATCTATGTCGCCAATGTCGGCACCGACGGTGTGATCGGCGCCGTCGACAAAGGTCTCGACTTGGCGATGGTCGGCAGCCTGCTCAACAATTTGAGCATGAGCCTGGTGGCCGCCAAGCCGTACAAGAGTTTCGACGATCTGCGCGGCAAGACCATCGGCTCGCAGACGATTACGACGGGAACCGGCTTTGCTCTGCGTTTGGTGCTGCGCGCCCATGGTTTGGAGTATCCGCGCGACTATCAGATTCTCAACATCGGCGGCGTCACCGACCGCTATGTCGCGTTGCAATCGGGGCAAATCGCCGCGACGCCGCTGAGTGTGCCCCTCGATATTGACGCCAAGCAGAAGGGTTTCAACGTGCTCGGCTATTTCGCTGACGATCTGCCCGACTATTTTTTGAACCCGTATACCGTCAAGCGTTCCTGGGCCGAAAAAAACCGCCCCCTGGTGGTGCGCTACATGAAGGCGATAGTGCAAACCCACCGTTGGCTCTTCGACAACCGCGACGCCGCCTGCGCCTATCTGTCCAAGGAGATGTCGGTCACACCTGAGAATTGCCGCTTCGCCTGGGATTACAGTGTGAAAAATTTTGTCTGGGACCGCAACGCCGATCTGAATCTCGACGGCGTGCGCACGATGATCAAGATCGTCGCCGAGATTGGCGGTCAGAAGGAGCTGCTGGCTCAGCCGGCGAAATATATCGATCAGAGTTATTTGAAACAGGCATTCGCGGAATTGGCGAAGAAGTAAAGTGTTAGGAGAGTATCAGGGGTCGATACTCAGAAGTCAGTAGAGTTGGTTGAGATTTTCCGTGGTGGCTTTTGGATCAGGCGAGCTTACGTAAGAGGCCAGCACCTCGGCTAAAGGGCGCTGCGGGGTTGCTTGAGCTTTTTGGCCAGACTCTCGGCGCTCTTAATCACGGGGCAGGAATGGAGACGGCAACTTTCATGTTTCGACTGGTATCACCACGAAATTGACGTGACACGGTGAATGGTTCTAGCAAGGTACGGATCGTGGACAGCGATGGCGGCCGGTCTTGTAGTGCCACAAAACGCCTGATGCAAGCCTACCATGGCACGACGGAGGTTTACGTCTTAAAGAGACCTTCATCCCGCAGTGCCTGGCGCACGGCTATGGAATCCGCATCATTGGGCGCAAGCACTGCGACGGTTGTTCGACCAATCGGTGTCTTGCCGCGTAACCGTACACCGTCCCATTCGAAGTGATCAGCCCATTGGTCGGTACGCGGGTGAAATAGTCGTGTTAGCTCGCCAGTATAGGGATCGAGGCCAGCGATATTCGGTCCTTTTCGCAAATTACACGAGAAGCACGCCCATGCGAGGTTAACCGAGATTGTCGGGCCGTCATGTTTTTCGGCGATGATGTGATCTAGATGAAACGGAAGTTCTGAGGCGGATTCGGGAAAGTGGCAATACTCGCATTGGCCCTGCGCACGGCGAACGACTTCGGCTTCCAGTGCGCGGTCTGGACGGGCCATGCGCTCAGCTGGTTGCTGCCATCTGCAACGATTGTCGTGCCCTGGACTTCATTAGTTCCAGTAAGCGGCCAATGTGTCGGTAGTTTTCTAATGCTTCGGCGTCTTCGGATGAAAGCTCGCCGGTTTTTGCTTTCTCCAACAGCAGAGTCATTCGATCGCGGTCACTCGGGTCAAAGCTGATGCTCAAGATCGCTTCAGCGGCAGCTCGCGGCCAAGCTTCAGCGTTAGGGCGAAAAACTCGGTTTAGAATGGCTGCCTCGGTGCTTTCGTGGACAGTATCCATGACAGATAAAATACCACGGCAAAAATGATCGAGCAATGACAAATACCCAGCGAGGCAGGGTTGTGGGAACTCGAATAAATTGAAAGTAATGCCTGATTCTTTAGATGGCCGATGCCTTCCGTCGGTGTCGCAGCTGCTCGCCGATTTTCATGTACCCAGGAGAGTCGGAATCTGTCCTGTATAGCGGGTGTATTCGATTGACAGTCACTGACCTGCCGAATCTCAAGTTTCTTGCCGATTTGGCTCTTGAAGTCCCAGATAGCGACCGATATTATCCCGCCGAAGGAGAATTTTTCGATGGCCGAACGGACTCTTTACGATAAGATTTGGCAATCGCACACGGTGGGCCTCCTGCCGACTGGCCAAACCCAGCTTTTTATCGGGCTACATCTGATTCATGAGATCACCACCGCGCCGGCGTTCGACATGCTGCGGGAGAAGGGCATGGACGTGGCGTTTCGCGATCGCACGTTTGCCACCGTGGATCACATCGTTCCCACCGACATGCGCCAGCGGCCGTTTCTCGACAAGGAAGCGGAGGATCTCACCCAAGCGTTGGAACGAAACGTCGCGCAATTCGGCGTCGAATTTTTCGGCCTGGACAGCATGAACCAAGGCATCGTCCATGTCATCGGTCCGCAGTTGGGTCTGACGCAGCCGGGCATGACGCTCGCTTGCGGCGATAGTCACACCAGCACCCATGGCGCTTTTGGCACCTTGGCCTTCGGCATCGGTACCAGCCAGGTGCGCGATGTCTTGGCGACGCAGACGCTGGCAATGGACAAATTGAAAGTGCGCCGCATCAACGTCAACGGCGCTCTCGGCACCGGCGTTTACGCTAAAGACGTGATCTTGCATATCATCCGGCAATTGGGCGTCGGCGGTGGCAAGGGCTTCGCCTACGAGTACGGCGGCGAGGTCATCGACCGGATGAACATGGAAGAGCGCATGACCGTGTGCAACATGAGCATCGAAGGCGGTGCCTTGGTCGGGTACGTCAATCCAGATCAGACCACGTTCGATTACCTCAAGGGCAGGCCCCACGCGCCCAAGGGAGAAGCGTTCGATAAGGCGGTGAAGTACTGGCAGTCGGTGGCATCGGACACCGACGCCAAGTTTGATGAATTCGTTAACTATGAAGGCAAGGATATCGAGCCGACGGTGACCTGGGGCATCAATCCGGGCCAGTCCGTGGGCGTATCGGAAAAAATGCCGTTGCCGGACAAGTTGAGCGACCCCGAGAGCGCGAAAAAAGCCTACGAGCATATGGGCTGGACGCCGGGGGCGCCGATCATCGGCACGCCGGTCAACGTTGCTTTTATCGGTTCCTGCACCAACGGCCGGCTTGCGGATTTTCGTGCGGCGGCAAAGATCGCCAAGGGGCGCAAGGTAAATCCCAATGTGCGCGCTCTCGTGGTGCCCGGTTCCGCCGAGGTGAAAAAACTCGCCGAGGCTGAAGGACTGGATAAGATCTTCGAAGAAGCGGGATTCCAATGGCGCGAAGCCGGCTGTTCGATGTGCTTGGCGATGAACCCCGACAAACTCAATGGCCGGGAAGTTTCCGCGTCGTCGTCCAATCGCAACTTCATCGGCCGCCAGGGCAGCCCGCAAGGCCGGACGTTACTGATGAGCCCGGCGATGGTGGTGGCGGCGGCGCTCAACGGCAAAGTCGTCGACGTGCGCCAATACGAATGAGATCGTCGGCTATGCGAGAACGAGGTTCAAACCGTTCAAAAAGTCCAAACCGTTCAAATCGTCCCGGAACTTAAGCTGCTTGAACGGAGCGCAGCGGTTGAACGGCTTAAACGACTTGAACTGATTTGAACAGACTGAGGAAGTATGAGTGAGATAATCAAGATCGTCAAAATCACCGGCACGGCACTGCCGATGCGCGGCAACGAAATCGACACCGACCGGATCATCCCGGCGCGTTATTTAAAGGAAGTCAGCTTCGCGCGCATGGGCGACTATCCGTTCTTCGACGAGCGTTACACCGGCGAGGGTAAGAAGAAAGATCATCCGTTCAACGATCCCGAGTATAGCGGCGCGTCGATCCTGTTCGTCAACAAGAACTTCGGCTGCGGTTCGTCGCGCGAGCACGCGCCCCAGGCGCTCAACCGCTTCGGCATCAAAGTGATCGTCGGAGAATCCTTCGCGGCGATCTTCGCCGGCAACTGCACCATGATGGGGGTGCCGACGGTGACGGCGAGTGAGAAAGATATCCAGCAATTGATCAAGAGCGTCGAGGAAAATCCCAAGACCGAATACACCGTCGACATCGACAACAAAACCCTGACCTATGGCAAAGTGAAGATCGCCATCGATCTGCCCGATACCTACCGCACGGCGTTGACCATGGGATCGTGGGACTCGACGGCGCTTTTGCGCGCCAATCTCGAGCAAGTCAAACAGACCGCCAAGAAATTGCCTTACATGAATAACTTCGCCAGCTGAAGTCCTTATCAACAATTGTATTGAGTCGAGGAATGGCTGAACGGATCGTGTCCATGCATGCCGCCCACCGCAGCGGCAAGGAAGTCGTCGATGGTTTCTTGTCCCGGCCCACCGGCGCGGGAGAACGGCCGGCGATCGTTTTCGTCCACGGCTATCGCGGCCTGGATGACGGCCAACGGGCGGTGACGCGGCGTTTCGCTCAAGAGGGATTTGTCTGCCTGTCGCCGGATCTTTTTCAAGGTAAAACCTATCACACCCTGGAAGACTGCGCGCTTAAGAAGACGTCGTTGGACATTCCCGGCGCCGTCAACCACATCGTCGACAGCGTGCCCTATCTGCGCAAGTTACCGTGGGTGGGCAAGAAGAAAGTCGCGGTTCTCGGCTTCTGCATGGGCGGCGGTTTGGCGCTTTATGCGTTGGCGCAGTCGAAAGCGTTTGCCGCTGGGGTGATTTATTATCAGAGCATGTTCCCCGATCCAGAGGACTTAAAGGACATCAACGCGCCGATGCTTTGCCATTACGGCACCGACGATGCCGGCACGACTCAGACCGAGATTGATATGTTTCGCGACGCGCTGGACCGCTACAAGAAGAAATATCGAATCGAAATGTATCCCGGCGCCGGCCACGCCTTTCTTAACAATCCGTCGGGTAAGAGTGCGGCTAACCGCGACGCCGCCGATAAGTCAGTTGCCAGCACTGCGAAGTGGCTTAAAAAAGTTCTAGCGTAATCTTAAGTAATTTCCAGGGAGGATCTGATGGCGAACAAGTGGGACGAACGTAAGAAAGCCCAAGAGGACGAGTACTTTGTCAAGAAAGAGCAGGAGCAGTTGGCTAAGCTCAAGGCCAAGCAGGAGGCCGAGACCAAAGAAGTCGAGAAGAAAGCGTCTCATATGAAGTGTCCGAAGTGCGGCGAG
>JBGTCC010000520.1:0-13474 GCA_041749055.1 Thermodesulfobacteriota bacterium
TGCTGGTGCCCTTACGCGCGAGCACCCGCATGGCGACCGTCGCCGCCGCCGCTGTGCGCACGGCGTGGCACCAGTCTTCATCCATGATCGCGAGAATCTCGCCGCCTTCGAGATCGCTTAAGATCAATATCCTTCGCGGACCGCGCGGCGGGCGCGAGACATCGCGGCTGCCGCCGGCGGCTTTGATCGAGCGAATACGAAAGCCGGCAACTGGAGATGTCGCTAAAGCGCAACCGGTCACCCATGACTGCCAGCCCTGTTCGGGTTTGATCGCGAAATCTTCCGGCGTCGACCAGATGACGCGCCCGTCGCTGTGATCGCGCAGCGCCTGCTCGGTGATTTCGATGGCCCGGCCGAGGTCGAGGACTTGTTTTACGTCGTCATTGGAGAGGTAAAGGATGCCTTTTTGATCCATGGATGGCCCCGTATGATTACCGATGTTCGCAGTGCGCAAAGATTTCACCCTCTCGCAGTGGGAGAGGATGTAAGAATTAGAAGACTGTCACTGTCCTCCAACGGCAAGTTAATTGACTACATCCAAGCGGCGGCAGCCGCTGGTTAAAAACTCTTGGCCCTTTTCGGTGATCAATACATCTTCTTCGAGATGCACGGCGCTTTTTTCCGAGCGCACTTTCGGTTCGAGGGCCAGCACCATGCCGGGACGATAAACTTCTGTTTCCACCTCGTTAAGCGACGGCGGTTCGGCGCGGGCCATGCCTATGCCATGGCCGATGCGTTTGGGGCTGTCGACGGCTTGGTAGCCGCGCTTGACTAGCTCGCGGTTGGCGACGCGCGAGACTTCGGCAAGCGGCGTGCCGACTTTCATCGACTCGAAACAGAGCTGAATCACGTCGCAAGCGGTCTCGTGGTCTTTCTTGTGTTCCGCGGTCGGCTCGCCAAAAATCGCCATGCGTGTGATGTCGCCGTAGTAGCCTTCGTAGCAGGCGCCGAAATCCGCGATCATGCGGTCGCCCTTATTGTAAACTCGGTCGTCGTAGCGGGTCGACGAATTTAACATGAGAAAACCGGGGTGGCGCGGGTGGGCGCCTTCTTCGATCATGGAGATGTAGAGCCGGTCGGCGACTTCTCGCCTTGTCATGCCCGGTTTGAGCTGCGGCAAGCAGCGGTCGTAGGCTTTGACGGAAATATCACAGGCTTTGCGCATGAATTCGATTTCCCGCGGGCTCTTGATGATGCGCATCTCGTTCAACGCGGCGCTGCCGTCTTTGATCTGGGCTTTCGGCAACGCTTCGGTGAGGCCGGACAAATAATTCACCGGAATGCCCAAGCGCTGATCGTCGCCGAGCTCGAAGCCAAGTTTGCTTTCGCCTAACCCCATTTCCTTGATGCTGGCGGCGATCATTTCCTGGGGAAAAGGCACGTCGGTGTAAGATCTCACTTCGCCGGCCCAGGGCAGCGCTTTGGCCTTGGCTTTGTCGTTGCCGTAGACGAGCAAGAGCGGCTTGCCAGTCTTGGGTAGAATGCAGATCTGCGGCCGCTGGATGTGATCCAACTGGTAGCTGATCAGACCGCTGAAGTACCAGTAGTTATTTTTTTCTGAGACGACGAGCGCGTCGAGACCGTCGCGTTGCATCAGCGCTTGGGCGCGGGCATGGCGGTCGAAATATTCTTGATCAGCGAACGGGGATTCGGTGGCCATCGATAGGTCTCCTGAAGACATTTCCGTAGACTAACTCGCGAGTGCTTTCCTGCCTTCCAATCGTTTGATCTTTCCGATGTAGTCCAAGGCTTCGGAGAGCTGAATCACCGAGGCGTATTTGGCGTTCATCTCGAAGAGATTCACCAAGTGGGAGGTGCGCGAGCGGTCGAAAATGCATTCTTCGACGGGGAACACCGGGTAACCGTAGGAGTAGCCGTCGAGAACCGTCCCGCGCACGCAGCCGCAGGTGCTGGTGCCGGCGATCAGCAGGCTGTCGATGTTTTTGCGCACCAAATAAGTAATCAAATGCGTGCCGAAGAAGGCGCTGGCCCTCGCTTTGCGGACGATAAATTCATTGTCGCGCGGTTTGATCATCTCGGGAAACTCGACGGCGAGTTTCTCGAAATCGGTTTTATCGACGCCGCGTTTGGTGGCGTTGCCGAAGGCGGCTTTGAAATCGGGATCGCTGGTGGAGTAGATCACCGGGATCTCGGCGTCGCGGCAGGCGTGGAGCAGCTCTTTGATCTTCGGCAGCGCATCCCAGGCCACCTGGCCGCAGCTGGTGGGAAACTCGTCGATCGCTTGCATCACCGGCATGGGCTTGGTGCCGGTGAAGCCGGTGATGACGTCGATGATAATCAGCGCCGGATTGACGCCGAACTTTTCCTTGCCCTTGTAGCCGGCCTTCTCGTAGATCTTTCTTTCTTCTTCCGGAACGATCGCTTCCCAGTCGCGCATGGCAGGTCTCCTTCCCAACTTTTGCGTAACGAGTAGTTTCTCTGCTTAGGCCATCTCCTGCGATTATTCGCTTTCTTAAAGGGTGAGGCGTAAGGGGTCAGGGGTGGGGACGCCTAACCCCTTACCCTTCGCGCCTTACGGTTTTACGGTGAAAATAATTTATCGCCGCGCTGGGTCATGAACAGCTCGAGCGGCAATTCGGTGCCGATGCCTTTTTCTTTGGCTTTGTCGTACATTTTTCTGGCGGTGACGGCGAACTGAATACCCATGCCGGTGTTGTTTTTGAAAAAAGTGATTTCTTGCTCGCTCTGGCGTCCGCGGCAATTGCCGTTCACCAAGTCGCCTAGCTCATGGAGGTCTTCGGCTTTGACCAGGCCGCGCTCCAGGCGGTCGTGGAACTCGGCTTGCTTGTCGAGAAAGATCTGCGCTTTGTAGCCGACGACGATTAGATTCGCTTTCAACACGGCTTCGTCGTCCAACTCTTTTCGCGGCAAGAAGCCGTCGCCGCCGACGATGCTATTGAGATGCATGCCGGGCTCGATCCATTTCCCGAGAATAACCGGATCGACGGTGTTGGTCGCCGCGGTGACGATGTCGCTGCCGCGGACCGCTTCCTCGGCGGAGTTCATCGGTACCACTTCGATGCCGGTTTCCGCGCTCACTTCCTTGGCGAATTTTTCCCGGTTCGCTTTGGTCGGGCTGTAGATTTTCACTTTCGTCAGCTTACGCACGCTCGCATGGGCGGTGACCTGGGTCTTGGCTTGTTCGCCGGAGCCGAGTAGGGCCATGACGCGGGCGTCTTTGCGCGCCAAGTAGTTACTCGCCACCGCGCTGGTGGCGCCGACGCGCATGGCCGAGATGTAGTGATCGTCCATGATCGCCAAGATATTGCAGGTGTCCATGTCGAAGAGCATAACCAGGCCGATGAAGTCGCCGGGATAGACGCGCCGCTTGCTGCCGTCGACCTGGATTTCCTTGGAAAAGCTCGAGTCGATGCGCAGCGCCATCGACTTCATACCCGGCACCAGCCCCATAATATTATTAAAATAATACTGGCCGCCTTCCTCTTTCCACGGCGTGCGCAGACGGGCGCGCGGCGCGAGCATCGCCTTGCCCTGGCCCAACTCGCGAAAGGCCAACTCGATGGCGTCGATCTCCTCGGACATCGGCAGCAGGTTTTCCATCTGATGATTTTTTAGTACCAGGACCATGCAGTTCTCCTTAGATATCCTGCCTACAACAGAGCTTGAACTGGAGTCAAGGCCGCGGGAAAAGTAAACTCAGTAGTGGAAAAATCAAGGGCTGAGAAATTTCTCTCAGCCCTTGGGAAAACCGCGCGAAACAGGTGGTTGGAGGTTAGCCTTTTTTTGCTTTGAACCAGTCGGCGTCGATTTTAATAAACTGTTTCCACTTATCTGGAACCGCCGCTTCCTCAAAGATCGCTTCAACGGGACAGACCGGCTCGCAAGCGCCGCAGTCGATGCACTCCTCGGGATCGATATAGAGCTTATTTTCTTTCTCGAATTCCGCAGTCTCATTTTTTGTCGGATGAATGCAATCCACCGGACAAACATCCACGCAGGCGGTGTCTTTGGTATCGATACAGGGTTCAGCAATAATGTAGGTCATCTATTCCTCCTAGATTCAGACTTCAACCTAGTTAGCAAATCGACTCTCGCATGTCAATTTATCGGCACTTTCCGCGGGGTTGAACCGCCCGCCAACCGCCCGCCTTGACCCGTTCAAGCGCTCGATGTTAGATGAGACTTACTCTAGATCGGCGGGAACCATCATGCTGCGGCTCATTTTTTGTTTTTTCATCTATTCCGCGACCTTTGGCTTGGTCGAGTGGCCCAAGCCATTGCTTGCGGCGACGGCCGACGAGGCTACCAAGAGCCTGCGCAACCTCAGCGCGCCACAGCGCAAGAGCTTGCTCGAGGAGGGCGCGCGCAAGGAGGGCGAGGCGGTTTGGTACACCTCGATGAGCTTGACCGACTTTCCCAAGATCGTCGGCGCTTTCGAAAAGAGTTATCCTTACGTCAAGATCAAAACCAACCGCTTGTCGCAATCTTCGATCATGCCGAAGATCGAAACCGAAGCGCGCGCCGGTCGCCACGCCGTCGATTTGGTCGCATCGTCGCCGTTGGAGATGTGGGAACTCAAGCAGCGCAATTTCTCCACGCCCTATCTTTCGCCTGAACTCAAAGCGTTCCCCGCCGGTTCCTTCGACCCGCAGGGTTACTGGTCGTCGACGGAAGTGACTCCCATCGTGCTCGCCTTGAATACCAAATTGGTCGCCTCCGATGACGCGCCCAAGAGCTATCAAGATCTGTTAAATCCCAAGTGGCGCGGCAAGATGAACTTTGGCAGCGACGAATACGCCTGGTATTCGGTCCTGCTCGACGGCATGGGCAAGGCCAAGGGTATGGATTTTATGCGCGGCCTGGCACGCCAGCAGCTGCATATTCCCGGCGGCAGCAGCGTCATGCGCTTGCAGTTGATGCTCGCCGGCGAATCCTCGATGGTGATCGCGGCGCGGGGCCGGCGCGCCACCGAGTATAAAGAAAAAGGCGCGCCGGTGGACTATCGTTTGCTCGATCCCTATCCCGCCGAGCCCACCGGGTTTGCTTTGATGCGCCGGGCGGCCCATCCGCATGCCTCGAAGCTGTTCATCGACTGGATGCTTTCCGAAGAGGGCCAGACGGTGTTAGCCCAACAGGTGCCGCGGATTACGTTGCGCAAGGGAATTAAACAGATTCCCCGCCATCAGGAGCTATACAAGAAAGAATTCGTCTTCGTCAATCCAGCCTATCTCGGCGCCAATTTGACCGAGTTGATCGCTTCCTATCAGCAGGTTTTTAATATCCGTTAAGCGCGGCTCCTGGTTCGGCTGGCTTCTCTGGCTTAGCGGTGTGGCGGGGGAGGGATTTCTCGCTGCGCTCGAAATGACAGACCGCGGCTGGTAAGTTTAATAAGCATGGCTGTTGAAATCACCCGGTTGGGCGCCGGGATCAAGTATCCGACCGCGGCGCTGCGTAAGATCGCCGAGACTCTCCTTCGGGCCCTCAAGCAAAGCCGCGCCGAGCTCAGCATCGCTCTGGTGGGCGATCGGGAAATGCGTCCGCTCAACGCCAAATATCGTAAAAACTCCCAAACCACCGATGTGCTGTCCTTTTTCGTCGAAGACCAGCCTTTGTCGGGCGCCAAAATACTTGGCGACGTGGTGATCTCGGTGGAACAGGCGCGGCGCCAGGCTAAGGAGCGCGGTAAGACACTCAAGAGCGAGATGGTGACTCTACTGATTCACGGTATCCTGCACTTGCTCGGTTACGATCATGAAATATCACCGCGCCAGGCGCAGATCATGTTCGCTTATGAGCGGAAACTTTACGCCCACCTTTGTGACCGCGGGTTTTTGAAGCTATAATACCGACCGGTTGGCAGTCATCAGGTCCCAGTAGCCGGAAGAAAGAAGCAATGATCGAAGAAACCACCGAACAACTTACCCACCTCGAAGGGCGTCTTGAGCAGTTGCGGAGGCGCCTTTGACGTCGACAGCAAGCAGAAGCGTGTCGAAGAACTGAGCCAAATCACCGCCCAGCCGGATTTCTGGAACGACGCCGACAAGGCCCAAACCGTTCTCAAAGAACAGTCGGCGCTCAAAACGATTCTCTCTAGTTGGGAAAAACATCAAGCCGATCTTGAAGAGGCGCGGTTTTTCCTCGACGTCGCTAGAGACGAGAAAAGCGAAGATGCGCTCGGCGAAGCCGCCGGCAAAGTCACGGCAATCACCAAGGAGATGGCCCAGACCGAGCTTACTCAGCTGCTCGGCGAGCCCGACGACCGGCGTAACGCTCTGGTTACGCTTCATCCCGGCGCGGGCGGCACCGAGGCGCAGGACTGGGCCGAGATTCTCCTGCGCATGTATCTGCGCTGGTGCGACCGTCGCGGTTATCACAAAGAGATACTCGACTATCAGCCGGGCGAGGAAGCGGGGGTCAAAAGCGTCACGTTCAACGTTACCGGCGACTATGCGTACGGATATCTTAAAGCCGAAGCCGGTATTCACCGCTTGGTGCGGATATCTCCCTTCGATGCCAACTCGCGCCGCCATACATCGTTCGCTTCGGTCTTCGTTTATCCCGAGGTCGACGACGATATTAAAATCGAAATTAACGATGACGATCTGCGCGTCGATACCTACCGCTCCAGCGGCGCCGGCGGCCAGCATGTCACCAAAACCGATTCGGCGGTGCGCTTGACCCATCTGCCGACCAATATCGTGGTCGCCTGTCAAAACGAACGGTCGCAGCACAAGAACCGCGCCATGGCGATGAAGATTTTGAAGTCGCGGCTCTACGAACTCGAGGTCAAGAAACAAAAAGAAAAGATGGAGTCCTATCACAAGACCAAGAAAGACATCGCCTGGGGCAGTCAAATTCGCTCCTATGTGCTCGCGCCCTACCGCCTGGTCAAGGACCACCGCACTAATGTCGAGGTTGGCAACGCCGACTCGGTGCTCGACGGCGATCTCGATCAGTTCATCGAAGCCTATCTACTGATGGCGGATGAGCCGGCGTAAGTAAGAAGTTCAGGGGTGAAGGGTAAGGGGTTAGGCGTCCCCGCCCAGCCGCGCGGAACTTTTCTGCAACTTCAATCGTTGTGATGACATCTAAACAATCGCGGGGATAGGTGTGTCTCATTTTGGACTTGCGCGGATACTGTGAAAGTGCTCAGCTTGAGAAAATACCGAATCGTCGGAGGATTTAATGGAATCGGAAATTCCACGGACCACCCAAGGCAACGGCCATGTCACTGACCTGGAAACAGCGGTGTTGCAGCGTTACGGCGACGCGGCTCAAGAGGTCGAAGCTTGTTTATGCCTGCCGGTGAGCTACGACAAGGCGTTGCTTAAAGTCATCCCGGACGAAGTTATCGAAAAGGACTATGGCTGTGGCGATCCGACGCGATATATCCACGCCGGCGAAACGGTTCTCGATCTTGGTTCCGGCAGCGGCAAGGCTTGTTACATTATTTCGCAAATCGTCGGCGCCTCAGGCAAAGTCATCGGCGTCGATTTCAATCCTCCGATGCTGCAGTTGGCGCGCAAGTACCAGAAGTCAATCGGCGACCGACTAGGGTTTCATAACGTCGACTTCCGCCGCGGCAAGATCCAGGAATTGCAGACCAATCTCGACTTGGTCGATGACTTTCTGCAAACCAATCCGGTTCGTGCGGTCGACGATCTGGCCAAGCTTCAAGCCTTCGAGGAGAAGCTGCGTCGTGAACAACCGCTCATTCCAGATGAATCCGTAGACGTGATCGTGTCGAACTGCGTGCTCAACCTGGTCCGGCCCGAAGACAAAAAGCAGCTTTTTGCCGAGATGTACCGCGTGCTCAAGCGCGGCGGCCGGGTCGCGATCTCCGATATCGTCAGCGACGAGCCGGTGCCGGAGCATTTGGCCAAGGACCCCGATCTGTGGAGCGCCTGTGTGTCGGGCTCGTTTCAAGAGGAAGACTTCCTGCGCGCCTTCGAAGAGGCCAAGTTTCATGGCATTCAGATAGAAGAGCTGCGCAGCGAAGCGTACCAGATCGTCGAGGGCATCGAATTTCGCGCCGTCACCGTGACCGCGTACAAAGGTAAAGAAGGTCCCTGCATCGAGCGCAATCACGCAGTGATCTACCGCGGCCCATGGAAGCAAGTGGTCGACGACGACGGCCATACGCTGGAGCGCGGCGCGCGCATGGCGGTGTGCGACAAGACTTTCAAGCTTTACGCCCACGCGCCCTACGCCGGGCAATTCATTTTAATTCCGCCGCGCACAGAAGTGGCCTTGGATAACGCCGGCGTGTTCGATTGCGCGCGCGACCACAAACGCCATCCGCGGGAGACCAAGGGGATGGAATACACGGTTACGCAAATTTCCGGAGCTGTGTGCGGGCCGGATTCCAATTGCTGTCCGTAGCGGCAAACAGCCGTCACCTCAGTCCACTCCCCAAACCGAACCGCGAACTATTTCCGACACCTCCATGCAACCCTTCGCTGAAAGACTGCATCTAAACGGCGCTGGCCTCAAACGCCGGGCTGTCGACGTGCTGCAGGTGAATCTTGGACGCTACTGTAACTTGGCGTGCATTCACTGCCATGTCGAAGCGGGGCCGACACGCAAGGAGATGATGAGCCGGGAAAATGTCGAAGCGGTGCTGCGCTTTCTTGGCGACACCGAGATTCCGACTCTCGATATCACCGGCGGGGCGCCGGAGCTGCATAGTGAGTTCGCTTATCTGGTCGAGTCGGCGCGCGGCTTGGGCCGGCATGTCATGGATCGCTGCAATCTGACGGTGATCTTCGAACCGGGGAAAGACTGTCTGCCGGAGTTTTTTCGTCGGTATGAGGTCGAATTAGTTTGTTCGTTGCCCTGTTATTCCATCGACAACGTCGACAAGCAGCGCGGCAAGGGAACTTTCGATGGCAGCATCCGCGCTTTGCAGATACTCAACCAAGTGGGCTACGGCCAGCCGGACAGCGGCTTGGTGCTCGATCTGGTTTACAATCCGGTGGGGCCGCACTTGCCGCCGGCGCAACAACAGCTTGAGCTCGACTACAAACGAATTCTCCAGGACGAGTTTGGTATCGTTTTCAATCGACTATTTTGCCTGACCAACATGCCGATCACGCGCTACGCGACCCATCTCAAACTACGTCGTGAGTACGACCCGTATATGGAATTGCTCGAAACCAACTTCAACGCCAGCACGGTTGATCAAGTGATGTGTCGCAACTTAATTAGCGTCGGATGGGACGGCGGGATTTATGACTGCGATTTCAATCAGATGCTCGATCTGCCGATCACCGATGGCGACAAACGGTTGCACATCGGTTCGCTGACCATGGAGCAAATTACCAAACCGGCGATCACCGTCGGCGATCACTGTTACGCCTGCACCGCGGGCTCCGGTAGCAGTTGCGGCGGTACGCTGGTTTAGATTCAAAAGCCGACATGACTCTCTGGCCAATCATTATCGTCGGAGCAACTTTATTGGTCGCCTACGCCAACGGCGCCAATGATAACTTCAAAGGCGTGGCGACGCTGTTCGGCAGCGGCACAACGAACTACCGCAAGGCGCTTGGCTGGGCGACGATCACAACATTGGCAGGATCCGTGGCCGCTTACTTTCTCGCCACCCAGCTGATTTCCCTCTTTCAGGGCAGGGGATGGGTGCCGGCGGAACTTTCCGAGTCGGAGCCGTTCGTCGCCTCGGTCGTTTTGGCCGCCGCGCTGACAGTCATGATTGCGACCCGGATCGGCATGCCGATTTCGACAACCCATAGCCTGACCGGCGCGCTTATCGGCGGCGGCCTGGTTGCGGCGGGCTTTGACCTTGGTTTCAAAGCGGTCGCGGTCAATTTTTTTATGCCGTTGTTGATCAGTCCGTTGTGCGCCGTGGCGATTGCCAGCTTTGGGTTTCCTTTGCTGCGCCGCGGGCTGCGGCGGGCTGGCCTCAATCAGGAAAATTGCCTCTGCGTCGAGACCGGAGCGCCGTCAATGGTCACGCCGGAGGGTGTGGTATTTATCGAGAGCACGCCCGGTTTACGGGTGATCGTCGATCGAGAAGTGGTCTGCGCCCAACCGCAGTCGCGGACGATTCTCGGCATTAACGGCCAGGGATTGCTCGATGCCGGCCATTTTTTGAGCGCCGGCGCGGTCAGCTTCGCGCGCGGGCTTAACGACACGCCGAAAATCGTCGCCCTCGGGCTGGTCGCCGGCGCCTTGGATTTGCGCTATTCGATTATTCTCGTCGCCGTGACGATGGCGCTGGGCGGTTTGCTGAACGCCGGCGCGGTGGCGCAGACAGTCGGTAAGAAAATCACCGGCATGGAACCCGATCACGGATTGTGGGCTAATCTGGTCACTAGTTTCCTAGTGATTTTCGCGTCCAAGTGGGGCATGCCGGTATCGACGACTCATGTATCCTGCGGCGCGCTCTTCGGTATCGGTATAGCCAATGGACGGGCACAATGGAGTATGATCCGAACGATTCTATTAGCGTGGGTTTTGACTCTTCCCACAGCCGCGCTACTTTCAGCTGCGAGTTTTATTTTGCTGCGAAGCTTTGCTTAGGTTTGACAGATCTCGGAAGTGAAAGCCGATGCTGATCGCAACCCCGACGGAGTTTGTCGCAAATTAGAACCTTGACGAGCGGGCATCTAACCGAATACCGACATGACCATTGCAAAATACGACGTGGCAATTATCGGTACCGGGATTGGCGGCTCGACGCTGGCCGCCGTTCTGGCGCGACAGGGATTATCCGTGATCGCGTTCGAAGCGGGCGTGCATCCACGTTTTGTCGTCGGCGAATCGATGATCTTGGAGACGTCCGAAACGATGCGTGCTCTGGCGGAGTTTTATGACGTACCCGAACTGGCCTACTTTAGCTCGGAAAACTACTATCACCGGGTCGGCACCTCGCACGGTGTAAAGCGCCACTTCGCTTTCCTGTATCACACGCCGGGGGAACGCCAGGACCGGCGAAAAAGCTTGCAGGCGGTTATACCTAAATTGCCCTACGGACATGAGATGCACCTTTACCGGCAGGATTCGGATTATTTGCTCACGGCAATCGCGATTTCGTACGGGGTGGATGTCTTACAGAGCACTCCGGTGCGCGATGTCAGCGTGACACCCGACGGAGTCGAGCTGATCACCGATAAGCAGAATTATCGAGCCGAGTATCTTGTCGACGCCGGAGGCATGAAGTCGATTCTCGCCGACAAGTTTGGCTGGCGACACCGCGAACTCCAGGCCCATAGCCGCACCATTTTTACGCACATGGTCGATGTCCCGTGTTTTAACGACGTCGGCGCTTCGCGCGAGCAATACGGTCACCCGTTTCGGCTTTGCGAGGGGACGCTGCATCACATTTTCAGGGGCGGCTGGCTCTGGGTGATCCCGTTCAATAATCACGCCCAGGCAACGAATCCTTTGTGCAGCGTGGGATTGCAACTCGATCCGCGCATCTACCCAGCGCGCGCCGATCTCACTCCCGATCAGGAATTTTTTGCGGTCATCGAGCAATTTCCCGATGTTCGCGAGCAGTTCAAACATGCCCGGGCGATTCGCCCCTGGACACGCTCCGATCGCTTGCAGTACTCGTCACAACATGTGGCCGGCGATCGCTTCTGTTTGTTAGCCCATGCGGTTGGTTTTATCGATCCGCTTTATTCGAAGGGCTTGTACTTGACCCATATGGGCGTGGTTCTGGCGGCCGATTTGATTCTCAAGGCACACCAGACGGGTGATTACAGCGCGGCGGCTTTCGAGCCCCTCGAAAGCATGACACTGCGCTACATCGAAATGCATGATCGCCTGGTAGCGAATTCATACAAATCCTGGGCGAATTATAAACTCTGGTCCGTTTACTCTGTTCTGTGGTTGCTAGGCGCTTATCTGGAATATCTTGAACTCAACGTCACCCGCCTGTACGCCAAAAACCGCGCCGATTATTTAGCTCGCTTGCGGGGTCTGAGACTGGTCGGCGGCGGATTCGCCCCTTTCTTCCAGCTTCAGGAACAAATCGACGCGTTGATTGAGCAGGTGAATCCTGACGACGAGTCCCAAGTCGACCATGCTGTGGTGGAAATCCGCGCCCTATATGGTTCCTTCCCGTGGATGCCTGCCGCCTTCCGCGATCTCCTGAATGGCAAAAACCATCTGCCTAGCAATAAGCTACGGGTGAATCTATTCAACCGGTCCGATGGATTTCTCGGCGGCGGCAGTTACCGGGAGCATTTTTTTCATGGGAATACCTCGATCAATTCGCTGATAATGAAGGCTGTCGGTGAGCAAGCGCGCTATTCTGTCCCGGCATTAAAGTGGCAACGACGCCGGGATGCTCGGCTTTCCTGGCAAACGCCACGGCTCCCATAGATAAACAGGAAGCAGAGCGAGCCCATCGACACCCATCGGGTGGAATTTTTGAATCGAAACAGCAACCATCGAGCGCGGAACCAATCTGCTTCATGCCCGTTTTTAAAAAGGCAAAACCTGGCTTTGACAGTGTAAAGAAAATGCTTCGAACGGCGTGGTGAAACGTTGGCAAAATCGTCGCTCCTAAAATTTTGCTAAGTTCGAGCCGCCAATTTTCAAACTACGGAGTCCATAATAATCGAATGCTTAAGCCTGTGGTCGTCATTGCGTTGGTCGTAGCCGCCGCGGTCGGGTTTATTTTTCTGCCGGTTCGAGGGTGGCTGGAGGCTCTGGAAATCTACATCCAAAGTTTGGGCACGCTCGGCCCGGTGCTTTTTGGGCTCGCTTACGTGGTTACCACGGTGCTCCTTGTTCCGGGGAGCGCATTGACCATTGCCGCCGGCGGTTTGTTTGGACTATCCACTGGCTTTTTAGTTGTCTTGCTAGGGGCGAATTTCGGCGCTCTTTGTGCGTTCCTGCTCGCCCGCACATTTCTGCGCGAAAAAGTCACCCAATGGGCCCAAGCCAAACCGAAGTTTCGCTCCCTCGATCAAGCCATCGGCAAGCAGGGTTTCAAGATGATCTTTCTCACGCGCTTGAGCCCGGTGTTTCCCTTCGTGCTGCTCAATTATCTGCTCGGCTTGACCGCCGTGCGCACCGGCGCTTATGTCCTAGCTAATCTCCTCGGTATGCTGCCGGGCACGTTTCTCTTCGTCTATATCGGCGCGGCGGCGCGCGACGCGCTGGCCGGCCAAAGCGCGTCAACCGATTTCTATCAGCAAATCCTAAAGTATGTCGGCCTGGCGGCGACATTTGCCGTGGTGGTGCTGGTTACACGCGTCGCGCGCAAAGCTTTGCGGGATGCCGAACAATCCAATGCAGGTAGCGTCGTGGCGGTAAACCCGCGCCTGGACGCCGATCACAAGCCGACGCCGTTTAGTGACATGCTGCTCGTCGATGACGTGCATGATCGCCAGCTGATCGAAAACTGCCATCCGCCAAAATGGCTCAACCCGACGCCTGCCGGCAAATATAATCTGGTGGTCGTCGGTGCCGGCACGGCCGGATTGGTCAGCGCGGTCGGTGCCGCAGGTCTCGGCGCCAA
>JBGTCC010000521.1:0-6462 GCA_041749055.1 Thermodesulfobacteriota bacterium
ATGCAGTCGCGCGATGGTCGATTTCATCTAGTCTGGTGCCAACTGCAAAGAAAGGAAGGGCGCACCGATGTTTGGTACACCACGTCGCGCGACGGCCGGACGTGGGACAAGCCGCAGTCGATCACTAACCGAGGCATCGATTGGGCACCGACGATTTATGAGGACGCCAAGGGTGTCTTACGGATACTATGGTCGTCGCGCCGTTCGGGCAGCCGCGACATTTGGCTGACTCGTTCCCTCGACGGCGGTAAGACTTGGCTGTCGCCGGACCCAGTGACACGCAGTCCCGAGGAAGATGACTTTCCCCACGCTCTGCAAGCGCCGAGCGGCGAGCATTACCTAGTTTGGACCCGTTACCGGCGCGGTTCGGCGATGCTCGAGCTGCACAAGGACCGAAGTTCCGATGTCGTGCTCGCTACTTCGCGCGACGCCGTGGTCTGGTCGGCGCCGGTGGTGGCCTCCTTCGGCGATTCCGACAATAAGTTTGTCGATATCCTGCCGGCGGTTTTCCAAGACCCCGACAAAGGACAGGTCTTTGTCAACTGGACTTCCGGACGCATCGGCGTGCGCGGCGACATCTTAGCTCGCAGCATCACCTCGCCGTCATCGCAGGTTTTCCAGTTAACCCGCTCGGACGGCAGCGATTACTCGGCGAAAATCGTGCCGACGCGGCAACCCGGCGAATACTTGATGGTCTGGGTATCGAGCCGCGAGGGCAAGCCCGATATCTTTGCGCGGCGCATCAGACTCTAACCGGCGCTGATGCGATGAATTCGATTGGCCAATTGGCTAATTCGAACTTGCGCGGATGCGCGATCCGACTAATCGAGATCGATATTTTTCAGCGGTTTTGTGATCGGTTCGTCTTTGGCTTTTTTGAATAGTTCTTGAAACTTTGCTTCGAGGACCTTGGATTTGTTTTTTTCCGCTTCGGCGAGCTGCTGATACTTTTCATCGCGCCGGCCGGCTTCTCCCTTGACCTGGTTCACGGCGTCTTTCAAATTCACCGCCATGTGCGCCTTGACCGGCATTTTGTGGTCGAGGACGACGGCGAGCGTCGGATCGATGGTCAGCATCGCGTCGCAGCAGGGACAGGTGACATGGATGGTTTTATTTTCGTTGGACATCTTGGACTCCCAGGCGTGAGGCATGAGGCAGAATTTGGATTCGCTACGCGTGGCTTTTGCCTCCTGCCTTCTTTATCCCCGCAACTCGATCTGTTCGCCGTCCGGGCCGGCGAAGACCACCCGGCGCCAGCCGTTTTCCCGCGGCTCGCGGGCGGCGGTATCATGGGGCGCGCGCAAGAGTTTGACGCCATCGCGCTGGAGCTGCTCGACCGCCTCGTTAAAGTTGTCGGTCTCCAGGCAGAAGTGGAATCCGGCCATCGCGCCATCGCTGTGATGCGTCAGTTCGAGTACGGTATCAGCCAATTTTAAGTATCCAATCTGCAGGCCGCCGCTGCCGGTCTGGCGAAAGTAGTGCTTAAAGCCAAAGTGTCGTTCGTAAAATGCCACCGAACGGTCGAGATCTGCGACATGAATGGCGACATGGTCAATGCGCTTGAACATGACTTTCTCCTCGATCCGAAGCATAGGCTTTTCGCCACGGTGAAAGCAAGGATAATGAGCCAATGTGAAAAATTCTCCGCTTCGCGTTACAATAGCGGCGAATCAGAGTCGCGCTCATGCCGATATTTCGCCTTGTGGACGACCTAGTCTTCCCACCGCCGGATTATGCCGATCCCAGCGGCTTGCTGGCAGTGGGTGGCGATCTGTCCAGCGACCGTCTGCTGGCGGCCTACCGCCTGGGCATTTTCCCCTGGTACTCCGAGGACCAGCCGATCCTTTGGTGGTCGCCGGACCCGCGTCTGACTTTAGACTTGGACGATTTCAAACTTTCGCGCAGCTTGGCCAAGACGATGCGCAAGGGTGTGTTCAAAGTAACCCTCGACCGGGTTTTCGAAGAGGTCATCGCCGCCTGTGCCGCCGTGCCGCGGGATGGCCAGAAGGGCACTTGGATTACCCAAGAGATGCAGGCGGCCTATCTCCAACTTCATGGTCTGGGCTACGCCCACTCCGTGGAGACCTGGTTCGACGGCCAACTGGTCGGCGGGCTCTACGGTGTGTCCTTGGGTAAAGCGTTTTTCGGCGAGTCGATGTTTCATCGCCACACGGATGCCTCGAAGGTCGCTTTAGCGACGTTGGTCGAGAAACTTAAAAGCTGGGGTTTCCGTTTCATCGACTCGCAGATGACCACCGAGCATATGCTCCGACTAGGCGCGAAGGAGCTGTCCCGGCGCGTCTTCCTGAAACAGCTGCAAGCCGCGATGCGCCACCCCACCAAGCGCGGTAAGTGGCGCATCGACGAGTGAAGAACGCTTAACTCGCCGGCCCTTCCGCGGCGTCGATCAAACCCTCGAGAGACCTTTGCCCGGGGAATTCCATGGCGAGCAAGAGCAAACTCAAGATCGACAAGGCGATCTGGTCGGCGACGAAGCGGCCGAGAAACGCTAGCACAAAACCATAGACCGCGATCGCTTCGATGATCGCGAAAATGACGACTTTGCGCGTGATATAAGTCGAGACGATGTAGGCGGCCTTCTGTTCGTCGACGCCGTTGAATTCCGCCACGGCGCGAAACAGTTTGGTTTGCCGGGCGTCGCGCCGGATCGCTTGCGCCGTGAGATTTTTCTTGCGCCAATAAGCGTAGTATCCCAGATCCACCACAGTCAAAATCCAAAAGATGATGCGCGACGGTTCGGAGATCGCGGGGTTGGTGCCGACGTTTGGATTACCCAGGATCTGGCGCGCGATCACCAGATAAATCGGAATCGAAATCGCAAAGAAGCTCCATAGTATGACCGCTGCTCCGCGTTGGTCGAGTAAGATTGTTCTGAATTCGGGGCGAATCATCGATCCTCCTGATGATGTTCTATTAACATATGGCGACCGCCAATGTCTCGTCGTATAAATCATTGTGAATCGGCGCCCATGATCTTGTTGTACTCGGAGCGCGATGATATAGGGCGCCCATAGACGCGAAGAGAGGAGATCCTATGGCTGCATTCGATATCGTGATCCATGGTGGCAGAATCGTCGACGGCACGGGCAACCCGTGGTTTTACGGCGACGTGGCGATCAAAGATGGCAAGGTCGCCAGCATCGGCAAAATTAGCCCTGAAGCCGGCGCGCGGGCGATTTCGGCGAAAGGCTTAGTCGTCACACCCGGCTACATCGACATGCATACCCATAGCGATCAGCCGCTGGTCGCCGATGGCAACGCCGAAAGCAAAGTGCGCCAGGGCGTGACACTGGATATTATTGGCGAAAGCCAAACAGTGGCGCCGCTGGAAGGCGCGATCCTCGAAGAGTACCGCGCCGAGCATCGCCAACGGCATGGCATCGAAGCTGACTGGAAGACTTTCACCGGCTATTTCGAAAAACTTTTGCGCGGCGGGATCTCGATCAACGTCGCCTCCGGGGTCTCGCCGCAACAGGTAAAGCGGGTCGTTTGCGGCTTTGAAGAACGGCCGGCCACTGGGGTCGAACAGGAAAAGATGAATCGCCTGGTCGCCCAGGCGATGGAAGAGGGCGCATTGGGTCTGACCGCCGCATGGCATGCCAAAGGGCCGGAGAATACCGAAGAAGTGGTCGAGATGGCCAAGGTCGCCAAGCGCTATGGCGGCTACTACGGCGTTCACGTCGGCAGTGAAGGCTACGACATGATGGAGGAATTGGCCAAGATGCTCCGCGTGGCGCGCGGCTCGCAGATTCCCGTGCATGTTTATCACTTGAAAATGCGCGCCAAGGCGAACTGGGGCAGGATTCGCCAGGTGATCGCCCAGCTCGACGAGGCGCGGCGCGAAGGCTTGGAAATTACCGCCAATCAATATCCATATACGGCGATGCAGCATCCCTGGCGCCGGCTGTTCCCGCGCTGGGTGCAAGACGGGCCGGTGGGCGAAACCATTTCCCAATTCAAAAGCCCGGCGTTTCGTGAACGGGTCATGCAGGACCGCGAATTTACCCAATATGTCGACGAACATGGCGGCTGGGAAGGCATCGTCGCCGCGCGTCTGGATACTGAGCCGTTGAAAAAATTCGAAGGCATGACCATAGCCGAGATCGCCAAGGTTCGCGAGCAAGACCCGACCAGCGCCTGCTTCGATCTGATCTACGAAGAGGGCGTGTTCATTCACGGCGTGCATCACACGATGAACGAAGACGATGTTAAATCGGTGATGCGCGTGCCCTGGGTGTCCATCGGATCGGACGGCAGCGCTCTCAATCAAAAATTCCCCGGCAAGCCGCACCCGCGCAGCTTCGGCACCAATCCGCGGGTCTTGGGAAAATACACCCGGGATGAAAACGTCCTAAAGCTGGAAGACGCGGTGCGGAAGATGACCTCGTTGCCGGCGCAGGTGTTGGGACTGAAGGACCGCGGCCTTCTACGCGAGGGCTTTTGCGGCGACGTGGTTCTGTTCGATCCGGAGACGGTGGCCGACACCGCGACCTACGACAATCCCAAACAGTATCCGAAAGGGATTCCCTACGTGCTAGTAAACGGCCAAGTTGTTATAGATAATGGCCATCATACTGGAGCGCGGCCGGGGCGAGTGGCGTATGGACCGGGGAAGAAAATCGATAATTGACAATGGATAATTGAGAATCCGCAAAGCCGCTAGCGCAAGCTGGAAGGAAGCGAACATGGACTATGATTTGTTGATTAGAAACGGCCGGGTCGTCGATGGGTCGGGATTGCCGTCGTATGTCGCCGATGTTGGCATCAAGGATGGCAAGATCGCCGAGATCGGCCGGCTGCATGGCACGGCTGCACGTACCCTTGACGCCGACGGCTTCGTCGTCTCGCCGGGCTTCATCGATCACCATACCCATATGGACGGGCAGATTCTTTGGGACCCGTTCGGCACCTGTGAGCCGCAGCATGGCGTGACCTCGATCATCATGGGCAATTGCGGCTTGACCTTGGCGCCGGTGAAGAACGGCGACGAGGATGCCATCGTAAAAAGTTTCGTCCGTGTCGAAGCGATCCCGCGCGTCGCGTTAGAGAAAGGCGTGCCTTGGGGGTGGAAATCCTACGGCGATTATTTGAACAATCTCGAAGGCAATGTCGGCATCAATGTCGGCGGCATTGTCGGCCATATCGCCGTGCGCCAATTCGTCATGGGCGAAGAGTCGACGGAACGAAAAGCGACGGCCGGCGAAGTCGACAAAATGCGCCAAGCGGTGGGCGAAGCGATGGGCGCCGGTGCGTTCGGCCTGTCGACCAACCGCAACGAGCGCCATATGCGCGAAGACGGTCTGCCGGTGCCGAGCCGGCTGGCCGACGATGATGAACTGTTCGCGCTCTGCGAAGTGGTCAGCGCATCGAACAGCGGCGTAATTCAGATGAACCTGGGACGCCACTGCGTCGAACAGATTCCCCAATACGACGCGCTGGCCCGGCGCGTCGGCCGGCCGATCATCTGGCAGAGCGTGCAGTATAAAGAAAGCGAACCCGAGCTGTGGCAGAACATGCTGAAAGGCATCGCCAAGACTTTCAACGCCGGCTACCAGGCTTACGGTCTTACTCATACCGTGCCGTTGATGCGCCACTTCACCATGAAGGACGCGCAGATCTTCGATGAATTCCCACTGTGGAAAAATTTGATGTTCCTACCTGAAGCGGCGCGCAAGCTGGCGTTCGCCGATCCGGCGACCCGGCAAAAGATGCGCGACGATATGGCCGAGCCGCGGCCGGTGTCGTTTCATAAAAACTGGGGCCGGGTGCTGGTCGAAAAGGTCGTCAAAGCGGAAAATCAAAAGTTTGCCGGTAAAAGCATCGCCGATGTTGCCGCGCTGCGCAAGAAGGATGCGCTCGATGCGTTCCTCGATTTGGCGCTGGAAGAAGATTTGGGCACGACCTTTGAGACCACCAATCGCGGTTTCAACCCGGAGGCCATGAGCACGATCATGAAGAGTCCCTACGTGGTCATCGGCACCTCCGATGCCGGAGCCCATGTCCAGTTCGGCGCCGATTTCGGTTACTGCACGACGCTACTCGGCATGTGGGTGCGCGACCGGCAGATGATCGGCCTCGAACAGGCGATCCATAAACTGACTTTCCATGTGGCATCGATCTGGGGCATCGAAGGCCGCGGCTTGCTGCGGCCGGGATTCCACGCCGACGTGACCGTCTTCGATCCCAAGACGATTAAGGCCTGCGCGCCGGAATGGGCCGAAGATTATCCGGCATCGACCAAGCGCTTGATCCAGCGGGCCGAAGGCGTGCATTACACCATCGTCAACGGCAAAGTGATCTACGACGAAGGTAAATTGAACGGCGAGATGGCCGGTACCGTACTGCGCAGCGCGGCGTATGCTGGGCAGTGAACGAGAGGGAATCGGCCGCATAGAACGCAAAGGCCGCAAAAAAATCTAATTGCGTAGCAAGGGGCGGGTG
>JBGTCC010000522.1:0-3164 GCA_041749055.1 Thermodesulfobacteriota bacterium
GGAACGGCCGACAAAATTCGAGCTGGTGATCAATCTTGACGCGGCCAAACAGATCGGTCTGACGATACCGCCCAATGTGCTGGTGAGGGCGGATCGGGTGATTCGATGAGGAAGGAACGAGGCATGAGGCAACAGGCAATAGTAAGAGAGAAAACTATGACCAGGAAAATTAATCTTTGGGTACTGACAAGTGTCCTGCTAGCAGCTGTTCCACCCACCCAGGCGCAACAAGCGATGCCGAAGATTGCGCGCATCGGTGTGCTTGCCAATGGGCCAGTTTTCTTGGCACGTTTCAAGGCATTTCAAGAAGGACTGCGGGCCCTCGGTTACGTCGAAGGGATAAATATAATCTATGAATATCGCAATGCCGAATCTAAAATAGATCGGCTGTCCGCTCTCGCCGCGCAATTAGTCCAGGCAGAGGTTGATGTTATCTACACGGCTTCAGCGGATGGCGTGGCCGCGGCGAAAAGGGCGACCCAAACGATTCCAATTGTTTTTGGCACCGTGCAAGATCCTGTGGCGAGCGGACTGGTTGCCAGCCTGGCGAGGCCAGGAGGAAACGTGACCGGGATGAGTGCGCTGGCGGTGGATCTAAACGGCAAGAGATTGGAACTTTTGCGGGAAGTCGCCCCGCGGGTCACTCGGATTGCGTTTCTCTGGAGCCCGATTCACGGCGCGCAGGCGATCCTGAAAGACGCCCAGGCTGCGGCTCAAGGCTTGAAAGTGCAGTTGATCTCTCTGGAAGTTCGTGAACATAGAGACCTCGACGGCATGTTGGATTCGGCCATGAAGCAGCGTCCTAACGCGCTCAGCACAGTGCCCGATCCGGTCATCAACAATGCGCGCGGGCCGATTGTCGGCTTTGCCGCGAAAAATCGGCTGCCAGCTATGTACGCGGCACCGGAGTTCGTCGAAGGTGGCGGTCTGATGTCCTACGCCCCGAATTACGCGGATCTGTGGCGGCGCTCAGCCAGCCACGTCGACAAGATACTCAAAGGCACCAAGCCCGCCGACATTCCTGTCGAGCAGCCGATGAGGTTTGAGTTTATCGTCAACCTCAAAACCGCTAAGCAGATCGGCCTGACGATACCGCCCAATGTGCTGGTTAGGGCGGATCGGGTGATCCGCTGATGGCTGTCAGTCGTCAGTGATCAGTTGTCAGCGATATACAGGAGTGAAGAGTATGATGGCAAAATCTTTTGTCTGGACCCTGACAGCACTCTTGCTGACCGCTACCTATGGGGCCGAGGCGCAGCAACCGGGGAAAGCATACCGCATAGGTTACATAAGCAACGGACCCGGGATGCGGAAAAACTCAGAGGTGGAATTGCAGGAAGCCCTGCACAAACTTGGATATATACAAGGACAAAATACCGTCATTGAATGGCGGTTCTCCAAAGGCGAGGTCACGCGCTTGCCCGAGCTCGCCAGAGAATTGGTCGGGCTCAAAGTGGATTGTCTGGTTGCCATGGGCATAGCCCCGACCCGTGCTGCCATGCAAGCGACCAGCACAATTCCGATCGTCATGGGCAATGCCGACGACGATCCGGTGCGCCTAGGATTGATCGCCAGTCTTGCGCGGCCGGGCGGAAACGTCACGGGGATAATTAGCATGGCGTCGGACTTAGCCGGCAAGCGACTCGAACTGCTCAAAGAGACGATTCCCTCACTATCCCGGGTGGCCATTTTGTGGGACCCGCGGGGGCCAGGCGGTGCCGGACATGCGAGAGAGAGCGAGGATATTGCACCTAGATTAGGACTACAGCTTCAGCGCTTGGAGATTCGGCGCCGTGATGACTTGGATCCCGCATTTCAAACAGCGCTTAAACAGCGCGCCGGGGCTCTTGTTGTTGTGAACACCGCAATAATCAATAGCCACCTTCCGCAAATTTTAAATTTCGCCGCAAACAACCGTCTACCGGCAATTTATTCGGATTCACGCCCCGTCGATGAAGGCGGTCTGATGTCCTACGCAGATGATCCCATCGCTAGAATTCATCGTGCTGCTGAATTCATTGACAAGATTTTGAAAGGGCGAAAGCCCGCCGACCTACCAGTAGAACGGCCGATCAAGTTTGAATTTATCGTCAATCTCAAAACCGCCAGGCAGATCGGCCTGACGATTCCGCCCAACGTGCTGGTGCGGGCGGATCGGGTGATCAGATAGGCAGGAGGCGTGAGTCCGCTAGGATGGCAAAACCTATGAACAGAAGAAGCTTTGTTTGGATCGTGGCGGCGTCGATTCTGGCGATTACAGCGACCGTCCACGCTCAACCGGGCGGGAAGCCAGCCCGTGTCGGCGTGCTGTTTATTGGCGGTAAGGATCAACCGCACTTGGAATCATTTAGACAAGGATTGCGCGATCTCGGCTACGTCGAAGGCAAGAACATTATTCTCGTGTACCGTTACGCCGAGGGTAAGGAAGACCGGCTCGGCGCACTCACGGCGGAGCTGGTGCGCGACAACGTCGATGTCATCGTAACGACGGCGTCCAATAGCGCGAAGGCCGCCTCGGAGGTAACCAAAACGATACCGATTGTGGTGACCAGCGGCAACTTGTTGGAGTCGGGTCTAGCAAAAGGATTGGCGAATCCGGGTGGAAACGTCACGGGCCTTACGCTGATGGCCTCGGATTTAACCGGCAAGCGTCTCGAGATACTCAAAGAGTCCGTGCCAAAAATGAAAACCGTCGCCGCGTTATGGACGCTACGGCCAGTGGCCAGCGGCTTCACGGACGCGGACACCGCTGCCAAAGCCTTGTCGCTGCGGCTGCATTCGATAAAGGTACAAAGCGCCGATGATTTTGATTCCGCGTTCGCTAAGATCGCCAAAGCGCGCGACCAAGGGCTGCTCTTGATTTTGTCGCCGCTAGCGACGCTCAACTCGAAGCGAATCGTTGAACTGGCGCTGAAACATCGCCTGCCGGGAATGTTTCCGACCAGACAATTCACCGAGGAAGGCGGCCTGATGTCCTACGGCACCTCGACCGCCGACCTTTACCGCCGCGCCGCGACTTACGTCGATAAAATCTTGAAAGGCGCCAAGGCCGCCGATCTGCCGGTAGAGCAGCCGATGAAGTTCGAATTCATTGTCAACTTGAAAGCCGCTAAGCGGATAGGCCTGACGATTCCGCCCAATGTGCTGGTGCGGGCGGACCGGGT
>JBGTCC010000523.1:0-2189 GCA_041749055.1 Thermodesulfobacteriota bacterium
TTCGCCGCACTTCGATTGATTGAATTGGGCTATAAACCCATCGTGCTCGAACGTGGCAAAGATGTCCAAGCGCGCCGCTACGATCTCGCCGCCATCAACAAAGAACATTTCGTCAATCCCGATTCGAACTATTGCTTCGGCGAAGGCGGCGCGGGCACTTACTCCGACGGCAAATTATACACGCGCTCCAAGAAGCGCGGCGACGTGCAGCGCATCATGGAAATCCTCGTCGCCCATGGCGCCAAGGATGAAATCCTCTTCGATGCCCATCCGCATATCGGCACTAATAAGCTACCTAAACTGGTTGCCGAACTGCGCGAGAGTATCAAACAGGCAGGCGGCGAAGTCCATTTCGAAACAAGGTTGACTGATTTCGTGGTTGAGGGGAGCGTGATCAAAGGCGTGCGCACGCAGCAGGGCGATGTCGTCGAAGGACGAGCGACGATTTTAGCCACCGGCCACTCCGCCCGCGATATTTTTCACTTGCTGAACAACAGAAAGATTCTTATCGAAGCCAAGCCTTTTGCCCTAGGTGTGCGGATGGAGCATCGGCAGAGCCTCATCGATAGCATTCAGTACCATTGCCATGGAGACCGAGGTGTATATTTACCCGCCGCCGCTTATGCCCTGGTGCATCAGGCGAAGATCAACGGCAAGGACAAGGGCGTGTTTTCCTTCTGCATGTGCCCCGGCGGCTTTATCGTGCCGGCGGCGACTGCACCGGGCGAGCTGGTCGTCAATGGCATGAGCCCTTCGCAAAGAAATGCCCGCTTTGGCAACTCGGGCATTGTCGTGGCGGTGGATGAGCATGATTACCAACATCTGAACCACTATGGTCCCCTAGCCGCCATGCAGTTTCAGGCGGACGTAGAACAAAAAGCCTGGGCGGTAGCCGGCAAGACCCAAGCCGCCCCGGCCCAGCGCCTGATCGATTTCGTCGAAAAAAGAGATTCGTTCAGCTTACTCAAGACCTCGTACCACCCCGGACTAATTGCGGCCGATATGCGCGCCTTCCTTCCCGGCTTTGTCGCCGACGCGCTCTGTCAGGGGTTTAAGAGCTTCGGCCATAAAATGGCGGGATACCTGACCAATGACGCCCAGATCATCGGCGTGGAGAGCCGAACATCTTCGCCGGTGCGCATTCCGCGCGACAAGGCCACCTTGCAACACCCGCAGCTGGTAAATTTATTTCCTTGCGGCGAAGGAGCAGGTTACGCCGGTGGCATCGTGTCGGCGGCGATGGACGGCGAGCGCTGTGCCGAAGCGGCTGTTCGGAGCTTGCAATAACCGGCGCCGGCAGTTTCATGGAACCCCTTGCGGATTATTTCCTCTCTCACCTCGAGATTCGCCTGCGGAGAATTATCAACCCTTATCCGAAACCCACTTGACCGAAAGAACTGCCGAAGTAGGATACCCGCATCCAAGAGCTTGATGATGCGCTCCGCAACATGACCGACATTGATGAAACGGATGAGTTTTCGGTCACTAACAGGTGCCGAAACTCGCGCTTGGAAATCATTTTGTCCCACTAGAACAGGCGGAGCTTTTCCGCGAGTCCGGGGCCGTGGCAAATCGGCTGCGATCATGTCCTACGGCCGGCAATGTCTCTAGGGGTAAATACGACCTATGAATAAAACCATCCAGTGGTTGATTCTGTTGGCGGTTGTTGTCGGCGGCGCCGTTGGCCTGTACCTTTGGCGCGCGAGCGAGACACCGGCACCGCAGATGGCGCAACCGCCAACGGTTTCTGCGCCAGAGGAACCGGCGGTCCGTTATCCGATCGAGGCGACCGGTCAAGCCCAGGGGTCTGACGAACCGTTGCCGGCGCTGGCCGACAGCGACAAGGCTTTGCAAGACGCGCTGGCGAAACTGTTCGGGCGGAATCTCCAAAAGTTTTTCAATCTGCAGGGGATCATTCACCGCGTCGTCGCCACCGTCGACAATTTGCCGCTGGGACACTTGCCAGCGCAGATACTGCCGGTGAAATCCGTGCCTGGCTGGCTAATCACGACGGGCAAGGGCGAGGATCTGCGCCTCAGCCCGAAGAACGGGGCGCGCTACCAGCCTTATGTGGGAGTCGCGAAATCGGTGCCGGTTGCGCCGCTAGTGTCGATATACGCAAGGTTTTACCCGCTGTTCCAGGATCAGTACGAGAAGCTGGGATATCCGGGCAAGTACTTCAACGACCG
>JBGTCC010000524.1:0-2981 GCA_041749055.1 Thermodesulfobacteriota bacterium
CGGGCCCATCTTGATCTGGGCCGATCTTTTTCCCGGCGCGAGGGTCGTCGAGGCCGGCGTCGGCGCCGGCGCACTGAGCATGGCGCTCTTGCGCGCCATCGGCAGCGACGGGCGACTGATATCCTACGAGTTGCGTGAAGATTTCTCCGAGATGGCGCAGCAGAACGTCGCCCGCTATTTTGGCCCATCGCCCAACTGGACGATCAAGCTCGGCGATGTCGCAACCGAATTGGCAGAAACCGACATCGATCGCGTCGTCCTTGACCTGCCCGAGCCTTGGCATGTCATAGAGCGCGCCTGGCGGGTGCTCCGGCCCGGCGGCATTTTGCTCTGCTACTTGCCCACCGTGCTCCAAGTTAAGAATTTGGTCGATGCATTGCGCGACGACAAACGATTTGCCTGCATCGAAACCAGCGAGAGCCTGATGCGCTTCTGGCACTTCAAGGGCATGAGCGCCCGGCCGCAGCACCGTATGGTCGCCCACACCGGCTTTCTGACCTCAGCCAAACGACTTGCCGACGGCCAAAAAGACATTCCCCGAGCCCCCTGAAGTTTTCTCCAGGAAACTCGAGGAATGGATAGATCTAAAACTTTAGCGATCCGAAACTGATCTCTGACGACTGACCTCCGACTGACCTCTGACTGCTACGATTACGGTCTCGACCAGAGCTGAATGTAGTTCTGCTCGGTGTCGAAAAAGTAGATCGCCTTGCCGGTTGGCCGGACCACCGGTTTATCAATCAGCACTTTAACACCAGCTTTGGAGAGCTCGTCGGTAGCTTTGTCGAAGTCTTCCGGGCTTACTTCCAAGGCGAGATGAGAAGTACCCTCGTCGAAATCACCGCGCTGCACCTCTTCCGGTCGTTGAAACAGCACTAAGCACATACCGTCTTCCATAAACAGCCGGGCTATGTTGGGGAACATGCCGTACTTTTCTTTGTACGGACCGCCGCTTTCAGTGTCGTAACCGATCTTGGTGCATTTCATGCCCAAGACATCGGTATAGAACTTAACGCCCCGCTCGAGGTCATTGCAGGGCAAACTGATGTGATAGATTTGCTTTACTTTCATGGAAATCATCCTCCTTATTTGACTCTGTATACTGTAAGTTCCGCCGCGGTTTCAAGAGATGCCATTGCCGATCGCTTGGATCGGTTGACATCCAAGACGATTCCACTACATATCTGGAGCCAAATGAAACATACATTCGCGTTTCTCGCCTGGTTGGCATGCGGCATCGGCGCGACCGCCCACGCCCAAGCTCCGCTCGAGCGCATCGTCATCACCTACCCCAGCCGCAGCATCGCCTCCGTCGATCTCTATATCGCCCAGGAGCGCGGCTTCTTCCGCCAGGAAGGGCTGCTCGCCGATGTCGTTCAGGTGCGGGGCAATATCGGCGTCACCGCCTTGCTCAGCGGCGACGCCCATGCGATCAATAACGTCGGCACGCTCATCCGCGCCATGGAGCGCAGCGATCTGCCGGCCAAAGTCATGTCGCAAAGCCTGAAGAAAAATCTTTTCTGGCTGGTGACCAAACCGGAAATCAAAACCTTGGCCGAACTCAAAGGCAAAACCTTCGGCACCACCACCTTCGGCGGCTCGCAGCATTTGGCCGGTCTACGCCTGCTGCAAAAAGCGGGGCTCGATACCGACAAAGACATCACGATGGTGATCGGCGGCGACGTTCCAGCCCAGCTCCAGAGCCTGGTGAGCGGGGTGATTCACCTGGCGGCCCTGTCGCCGCCGACCGTCATCCTGGCGCGCGACAAGTTCAAGTTGCGCATCCATGGCAGCACGCTGGACGATCTGCCCAATCTGCAGAACGGCTTGGCCTTCTCAGAAAAACTGCTGCGGGAAAAACGCGACCTGGTGAAACGCATCCTGCGCGCCCGCTCGCGCGCGCACCGCTACCTATTTGAAAACGAACGGGGCACGGCCGAAGTGTTGGCGAAGTATCTGAATGTGGAAATGGCGGTGGCACTCGAATCCTACAAGCTCGCCCGCCCCGCGTTCACCACCAACGGCCTGCCCACCGACAAGGAAGTCGAGGATTTTCTCCGCGCCGACGCCGAAGTGCTAAAACTCAAAGAACCGGTGCCGGCGGCGAAGATTTTTGACTTCAGTTTGCAAAAAGAAGTCAATCTGGAGTTGGGTATCAAATAATCTGCATCGTCATCGAAGCGTAATTACTTAGGAGGCAACATGAACATTCTCATCACCGGCGCCGGCCTGATCGGCGCCCACGCGGCGCGGCAAATGATCGACGCCGGCCACAAGGTCGTGCTTTTCGATCTCTCGCCCAATCGTGATTACATCACCAACGTCGTCGGCCAAGGCAAAGCCGAGGTCGTCGCCGCCAACATGCTCGACTTGCCGGCGCTGCTCACCGCGCTGGAAAAATTCAACATCGACACTATGGTCCACTCCGCCGGCCTGATCGGCGGGCGGGTGCAAGAGAACTCTTACACCGGCGCCACCAATAATATTCTGGGTACGATCAATATCCTCGAAGCGGCGCGGCTCAGAAAACTGCGCCGGGTCGTCTACGTCAGCACCTTCGGCGTCTACGAGCGCGGTAAGATCAACGACACCGTCGTCAAAGAAACTCATCCCATCGGCGGCCACAATCTTTACGCCACCACCAAGGTTTGCTCGGAGCATTTGGCCCACGCCTACACCAGCATGTACAACCTGGACACCATCATCATCCGTCCCGGCGGCGTGTTCGGCCGCGGTTTTTACGTCGGCGGCTCCACCGTCGGCATGGTCATGCGCGACTTGGCTCGGGCAATGATCAAAGGCGCTCCCATCACCATCGACGCCAAGACCTACGGTCCCAACGAATATGTCTACGGTAAAGATGTCGGTCTCGCGCTGCTGCTCGCCTGTCAAGCGCAAAATCCCCAGCAGCACCGGATAGTCTTTAGGATCGTACTCCAGGTCGGCGTCCTGAATCAGAATCACATCGCCGGTGGCATGGC
>JBGTCC010000525.1:0-2018 GCA_041749055.1 Thermodesulfobacteriota bacterium
AAGATATTGGCGGCGACTTTGTTGTCCATGATGTCGATGGCGTGAACTTTTAACAACGTCACGATCAGGACCGCGGCGAAGCCAAAAATTTCGCCGCCGTGATCGCGCGCGACTGTGGCGGGCCGCTGCATGGAGTCGAAAGTAATCTTGGTTCCCGCCAATGGCATGGCGCCGGTGGCGACGATCAAAAGCGCGATGATAAGTACGCTGAGACTTTCCGAATGGATCTGCACGGCGAGTACATAGTTGATCGCCGCTAAAATCACGCCGATCACCAGTCCAACCAACGGAAACCATAGGGGCGCATTGCTAAACCCCTCTGGATCCCTTGTTGACTCCCGCCAACGGCCCAAAATCGTTAGGTATTTGAACGCTGTAATGAGGCTTTGCACGGCCTCTGTTGTCGCCTAGTGGCGCACTAGAGTCAACCGATTCTACGGCACGAAAATGGCGGTTTTGGGGCGAGCTCCCCAGAGCTCGAAAAACTGAAACATTTGCTTGAAAATTCAAGGTCTTATAGCCCTCAAGCGCTTTACTTTTAAGCCTCGTTCCGGTACAATTTCGGCTAGCTGAATTCTGTCCAACTCCAGAACTTTTCTAGCAAATTTCATAATTTAGCGATGGGTGAAAATGGCTGACGTAAAAAATCCAACGGACGAGGAATATGGCGCCGGAAACATTAAAGTCTTGGAAGGGCTGGAGGCGGTGCGCAAGCGTCCCGGCATGTACATCGGCGACACCAGCGAGCGCGGTTTGCATCATTTGGTGTATGAAGTCGTCGACAACTCCATCGACGAAGCGCTGGCCGGTCATTGCGATTCCATCCAAGTTAGAATTCATATCGACAACAGCGTCACCGTAATCGACAACGGGCGCGGCATTCCGGTCGATCTCCATCCCACTGAAAAAATATCCGCAGCCGAAGTGGTGCTGACCAAACTGCACGCCGGCGGCAAATTCGACAAGAATTCGTACAAAGTTTCCGGTGGCTTGCACGGCGTCGGTATTTCCGTCGTCAACGCGCTATCGGAAACTTTGGAAATTGAAATCAAGCGCGACGGCAAGGTTTATCAACAAAGTTATCGGCGCGGTGATCCACAGGCGCCGTTGAAAGAAGTCGGCAAATCGAAAGATCGCGGCACCCGGGTGACTTTCAAACCGGATAGCCAGATCTTCGAAGTGAGTGAGTTCAGCTTCGATATTTTGTCGCAGCGGCTGCGCGAGCTGGCTTTCCTCAATCGCGGCGTGAAAATTACCATTGAAGACGAGCGCACGCAGAAAAACCATGATTTTTTCTACGAAGGCGGGCTCAGGTCGTTCGTTGAGCATCTCAACCGGGCCAAGAGCGCGATCCATGCAAAGGTGGTCCACTGCGAGGGTGAAAAGGACGGCGTCAGTGTCGAGATTGCCATGCAGTGGAACGATAGCTACGCCGAGAATGTTTTTACCTTCGCCAACAACATCAACACTACTGAAGGCGGTACCCATCTGATCGGCTTTCGCTCGGCGCTGACGCGGTCGATCAACAATTACGCCATTGGCAGCGGCCAGCTTAAGAAGGACGACGAAAATCTTCAAGGCGATGATGTCCGCGAAGGGTTGACCGCGGTCATCAGCGTCAAGGTTCCCGAGCCGCAGTTCGAGGGCCAGACTAAGACCAGGTTAGGCAACAGCGAAGTCAAGGGCATCGTCGAGACGCTGGTCAACGAAAAGCTTGGCAGTTATCTGAGCGAACATCCCGCCGACGCGAAAAAGATCGTTAACAAAGGCGTCGAAGCGGCGCGGGTGCGCGAGGCGACGCGTAAAGCCAAGGACTTGGCGCGGCGCAAGGGGGCGCTGGATTCCGGTTCCCTGCCCGGCAAGCTCGCCGACTGCCAAGAGCGCGATCCGGCATTGAGCGAGCTTTATCTCGTCGAGGGAGATTCCGCCGGCGGTTCGGCCAAGCAGGGGCGCGACCGGCGCAATCAAGCGATTCTGCCGTTGAAGGGTAAAATTCTTAACGTCGAAAAAGCGCGCTT
>JBGTCC010000526.1:0-2945 GCA_041749055.1 Thermodesulfobacteriota bacterium
TGGTTCCCAGCGAATTGCCCGAACCGTTCACAGTCACCAGCTTAATTTCGGGAAACTCTTTGCGGAAGTCGTTGAGCAACGGCTCGCTGCCGTAGCGACCGACGTAGAAGTTCAACCTGCCTTCCTTCTTTGCCGCAGCCACGGTCTGCTCCCAGTTCGCTTGCCAAGCCGGCTTGGCATCGGCGGCAAAACTCGCAGGCCCTGAAGTTAGAACCAGGAACGCCAAAAGAGCCAATCGAATATTTGTCATATTTATTTTCCTCCACGCCCTTTCATGAATTCCTTGGTCAATTGATAGATCGGCGTCATATCGGAATGCTTGGCGTCGGAGAAGTCGAAGTAGCGCCGGCCTTCCACGAGCCTGCTCGTCGCCGGAAGAGTGTTTTTGGGAATATCGACGCGCCGCGAGTTGGGCGGGTCTTCGCCGTAGAGATCTTCGTAGGTTTGCAGAGCGATCTGGCCACGGCGCGACAAAAACCAATTGATGAACAGCTTGGCGGCGTTGGGGTGCGGCGCGCCTTTGATCAACCCTAGAGAACCGCCGCCGGAAGAAACATGCGCGCCTTCCTTCCAATCGACCATGTCAAAATCATCCACCGGAAGCCCCTGCTTGTTGGCCTTCTCGGAATCGCGGCAACCCAAGCACAACGCGAATTTCCCCTGGGCCAGCCAGTCGGTCATCTGGCGGCGGTCTTTCGAATAGACCGGCTGCTGATCGACGAACAGCTTGCGCAAAAATTCCGGCCCGAGCTCCGGATGATAATAGAAAAATTGCAGCGACGGCCCGATGCCGGTGCCGGTGGGCTCCTGGGAAACAAATTTGCCTTTCCACTTAGGCTGGACCAAGTCCCAGAACGATTTGAACTCCTTGGGATTGACCATTTGGGTATTGAAATAAAGACTCGCCGAAGTCGGATTGGCGATGTAGATGAACACATGCTGCTGTTCCGGATCGTTGTAGCGGTGTTTGCCGCCGTACCACTTGGACTCGTCGAGCACCTCCGGCAACGTCAACGCGGATTTGATCGAGTCGAGCACCTTGGCTTTGTAGAGAATCTCAAAGTTGGTCACCGCGCCGCCGCTGTAGAGATCGGCGACCATACTCCCTGAGCGAGCCTCCGCGACGATGCGCGTGCCCAGCGAATTGCCGGAGCCGTTAGTGCTGACGATCTTGATCTCGGGGAATTCCTTGCGAAACTCATTCAACAATTTCTCACTGCCATAGCGGCCGACGTAGAAATTGAGCCGCGCTTCCTTCTTGGCGGCGGCGATCGTCTTGTCCCATTCGGCTTGCCAAGCCGGCTTGCTATCCGCCGCCAGAATGAAGCCGACCGGAAGGAGAAGTCCCAACAGCAGCATCGAAACGTTTAGGAGGATACTCGCGCCGATTCGATTTCTGAATAACGAATTATTCATAACGCTTTCGTAATCTTCAGGGTCACATCCATCTCACCGAACAGACGGCGTAAAAATTTCGGTCCGAGCTCAGGACTGTAATAAAGAAACTGCCAGGGAATCCCGGCGCCACGCACTTTACGAATATCGCTGGAGACGATCTTCCCTTTCAGTTTCGGATTGAGAAAGTCCCAGTAGGTCTTGTACTCGCGCGGATCGACCAACGGGGTGTTATAGCCCGCGCCGGCGCCGGCCGCGACATTGCCCTCGTAGACAATAATATATTGGCCGTCTTTGTCGGCGTACTTAATTTTGCCTTCCCACCACTTGGTCACGTCCAACACTTCGGGCAGGATCAACGCCGGCTTGATCGGGTCGAGTATCTTGCCGACATAGAGCGCCTGGTAAAGCGAATTGCCGCCGCCGTTGTAGACGTCCAGGAGATACTTTCCCGCTCGGCGCTCGGCAACGATACGCGTCGTTATGTCGGTGCCTGCGCCGGTAATGTAATTGACCTTGATCTTCGGAAAAGCCTTCTGAAATACTCCGGATTCGATGATTGCGCCATAGCCGCCGATGGACACCGAGACTTGGCCCTCCTGTTCGGCAGCCCGCACCGTGCGATCCCATTCGGCCTGCCATTTTGCAGCCTCGCCGGCATGCAGGTTAGCAGCTAGCAACAACACAGCCGACACCGACGCCCATTTTAGTCCGCGGGGCCGCTTTTGGATTTTGGATTTTAGATTAGAGACGCAATCGCGGTTGGTTATGCACCTGGTGTGGGATGCTATCCGATAATCCAAACTCGAAAAACAGCCCCGCAGACCCAAATCCAAAATAGCTTGTTTCACCGAACGCCCCCGTTTAGTTCCGCACATCCTGCAGCAGCCAGTCCGTGGGAAACTCCCGGCCCAGCCCCCGTTCTTTGATGAGTCGATACGTGGCGCCGCCCACCGAGGCGAATTGAATACCCTGGATCTGATTGCCGCCCACGCCAAGAATTTCTTCACCATCGCGCCGGCCCGGATTGGCACCGGCGAACAAGTCTTTGAAACTGACCACCTTGCGCTTGTCGAAACCGCCTTCCCGTGCGATCTCCGGTATGCGCGCCAAATCTTCCGGCTGTCCGGCAACGTAGGCGCGATGGGTGCCGGAAATCTTTTGCGCGCGCGACACCGAGGCGCCGAACGCTTCGCCGGCGGCGTCAGTAAGCGGCGCGAAAGTGTAAAAGGTGCGAACCCGCTCCGCGCAGGAGCGGTCCAACTCAACACTGCCTTTCACCGTACATATGAAGGCCCCAGCGTCGACGGACCGCCCTGGAATAACCGGAACCGTCGCATCCGTGCAGGCCGAAACGATCTGCGCGCCTTGGACAGCCGCTTCAGCGCTCGCCATAGGAATCACTTCGATACCCAGCCGCTCGGCTAACGTGCCGGCAAAGGTGTCGCGATTTGTCTGCGTTGGGCTGTACACTTGAATGGGTTTGAGACGGCGCACTTCAGCGAAAGCCAGCGCATGATTCCAAGCCATGCCGCCCGAGCCGATCATGC
>JBGTCC010000527.1:0-4539 GCA_041749055.1 Thermodesulfobacteriota bacterium
ACGCGCCCGGCAATATCGCCGAGCCCTTCAGCGAGAAACTGATAGTGGCGATAATTCGCGTGATGCGCGTGTCGGACCAGTTGAAAAAACACCACCACCGGTTTGCCTAGACAATTGCCGGTATGAATGGCAGCGGTAAGCGCCGGATTGTCCACCGCTCTTTGGGCGCGCTGCATCCAGTAAACCACGCATGCCCCGTCCGGGTCAGGCTCGCTGGAACGGCGCACGGTTAGCCTGGGATCGCTGAGAATATGATCCAATGTTTTCATTCGACTCTGGTTTTCTCGTCCTGGCATGCCGCGGCGATAGCCTGCAGCATCTTTCCGAACAACAATTTATGCACGGGATACAATAGGTACCAATACATCAATCCGCCAACGCCGACGGGATCGAAGATCGCAGTTTGGCGGATCAACGAGGTCTTTCCTTGGTCCTCAACGGCAAATTCCAACCACGCTCTGCCGGGAAGCTTCATTTCGGCGGCGAGTAGAAGTCTTTGATTATTTTCAAATGCCTCGACACGCCAAAAATCCAGGGCATCGCCGACCTGAAGCATTTCGGGATCACGCCGCCCCCGACGAACGCCGACGCCGCCAAAGAGTAAATCCAAAAAGCCCCGCACTTGCCACAACCAGTCGCCGTAGTACCAGCCGGTTGCGCCGCCGATGCGACGAATCGGCCGAAATGCGCCTTTCGTAGAACAAGGCACCGACACTTCCCGAGAATCGACAATCCGGTTGCCAAAGCGCACACCGCCCCAACTGGACTCTTCGCCTTGGGAAGACAAGGCGTCGGACCACTTGGTGGCAGCGAATTCGCGATCTTCTTTAACGATCGCTCGGGCGATTATCTCGCGCACACCCTGGGGTCGGACCGAGAATAGCGTGAGCGCCATGGGATCTCGCACCACCGTTGGATTGCGGATGCTGTCGATTAATTTACGGCCTATGCGCGCGTATACTGGAGTTACCAGACCGAGCCAAAGACTCGACAGCCGCGGCGTCAACACCGGCACCGAAATCATCAACCTGCGAAGATGTCGCTGCCGGGCATATTCGCGCATGATATCCTCGTAGGAAACCCGATCCGCACCACCGATCTCTATGATACGGCGGCCCTGTTCGGGTAGATTCAAAGCCTCGACCAGATAACTAACCAGGTCTTCGATGCCGATCGGTTGTGCGGCCATCGAAACCCAAGCCGGGCAGATCATCACCGGCAGCCGTTCAACCAATGCCCTAATTATCTCAAAGGAAAGACTGCCTGAGCCGATGACAATCGAAGCGCGGAACTCAATCACCTCGACTCCGGTAGAATTTAAAGCTTCGCCCACCTCTTGGCGGCTTTTTAAATGCGGCGACAGCGCGCCTTCGCCCAAGCCGCCGAGGTAAATGATCCGCTGAACTTTAGCTTGGTGCGCGGCTTTGGCGAAGTTGATGGCGGCTTGCCGATCTTTTTCTGCAAATGACCCGGCAGTGCCCATGGAATGGACCAGATAGTATGCCGTGTGCACGCCCGTCAACGCGGCGCCGAGTGATTCCGGCTTGAAGCAGTCGCCTAATACAACTTCGGTGTTTACCCCTGCCCGTCCTTGTAACGCTTGCGGTCGTCGAGCAATGCAGCGCACATGATAGCCGTGATTTTCCAAGGCGTGCAGTAATCTGCCGCCAACGTATCCCGTGGCACCGGTTAAAAGGATCAGATGTCGATGATCCATAGATGAGTTATTTGGCATCCATCATTTCTCTGAACCGATAGTGATTACCATCTCGCCAAGTCATTTATATAGTTTAAACGTTGCGAAACCCAGTCACGCGCGCAAACTCTGCTAATTCCCCTCGCCCGGATTTTCCTGTAAGAATAACAAGACTCATCAAACTCGGCATTCATCTTATGACTGGACTCAATCTACCGAAGCCATTTGACGGCGTTGAGCATAACTCCTTTCGATGGCAAGAAGGCGATCACGCTGCCCTGCTCCTGCACGGTTTTCCCGGAACACCGGCGGAAATGCGCCCGCTCGGAACCGTTCTGCGAGACCCCGGCTGGACCGTGCATGGGTTGATGCTCCCTGGCTTAGGCGCGGATTTCGCCAGCTTAGAAGAACGGAAATTTCACGATTGGTCAGACGCCGCGACTCACGCCATGGCGGAACTGAAACGAAAACATTCGGTGGTCATTCTAGTTGGCTACTCCATGGGCGGCGCCTTGGCATTACACACAGCCGTGGAACAGCGGCCGGCTGGGCTTGTTTTACTGGCGCCATTTTGGACGCTTGGCGAGGGCAGTTTCAGGTTATTGTGGCCGGTAATAAAGTTGCTCTTTCGCCGCGTCAAGCCGCTAAAGCGCGCGGATTTTTCCGCCATTGAAGTCCGCAGTGGACTGCAAAGGATGTTTGCAGGCATAGATCTGGATGATCCGAAAATAGAGCAAGCATTGCGTCGGGTAACCATCTCGCTAGGCCCGATCGAACAACTGCGAAAGCTTGGAAACCGCGCGATTTCTCGTGCTTCAATCCTCACCGTTCCGACATTGGTGATCCAAGGCACCCGTGATCGCGTCGTTCCCCCTGCGCGCACGAAGCTTCTTGTCAGCCGCTTTGCGAACCCGCCGGACTATTTGGAGGTTTGCGCCGGCCACGATATTGTTGATCCACGGAGCGGCGCCTGGGGGGAGGTGAAAATGGGTTTGCAAAGTTTTGTCCAGAGGATCCAGCGCAATGAGAAAAACCCCTCAGGGTCTGGCGCTTTATAAGAACTTACTGTTACTCACTGGTTAATAAACGCGCCGCCCGGTTGCGCCTGAAATAGCGCCAACCCGATTAGCTCAAAACCCGTATTTTGTTTTAAAATTCCATCGAAATGACAGGATGAATGAGCCAACCATGACGGAAAGCGATATAGCTGGAACTTCCCAAATAGCTGGAGATTTTCCCATTTTCATGTCACCCTACAGGACATCAGTGATGTCGAAGTCACCGCGAAGTTGATCGCGTCGCGGGTCTCAAACCAGACTGTTACTTTGACCCGAGTAGTTTTATGAACCATCCGACATACACAGCGCTAGTTTTAGTGCTGTCCGTGGCACTTCTGCCTGTCCAGTTATATGCACAGGAAGATGTCCCGCTCGTCCCCGGCACCTACCGGCTGGAAATGATCATGGCGTCGACCACCCGTGTGCCAATCTTCGGCACATCCAAGTCGGCGTCGAAGTCAGTTTCTTTAGTCGAGATCAAGCGAGAAGGCGCGGAGCTGATTCAGACCCACAAGGCCTGCGATTTTCGCATGCTTGAAGACTCCAAGTTCATCAAAACGATCTTCTCGGACAAATTCGTCGCGGCACTGGCGAGGCAAACCTATCCGTTGCAGTTCGATAAAGACGCACAAGGCTGGCGCTATCGCGCCGACCTCGGTATTGAACGGATCGGCTACAAATCGAATGGCAACGAAACGGCCCTGCCCGCCAAGATTGATGACCCGGCAGTTTATGATTGGGACGGTGATGGCAAGCCGGCCGCCACACTCAAGATTTCCATCCCGCTGCTACCCCACGGAGAGTTTTATGTCGTGCAGCGCGGCCACTCGATCCTCAACGGCCGCGTTGTCCAACCGGGGAGAATCGAAGGCAGTATCGAGACTCGACTCTTCGAGCAACGGGTTCTCGGTGCGTGGCCGGGCTTTTTGAATCGATCGGCAGAGGTCGAACCGGATCCGAAGGAGAGCCGTTTTGTTCTGAACCTGATAGAGAACGGTGACACCTGTGAAACTTTACTATCCGCCGGCAAATCTTAAGACCACCGTCGCCAACCGGAAGGAGCAGGACTCCTTGTTCGGCCTAGCAAAAACCAGACTGCGCATCGAGGTCTGCACGGCTCCTTCCAGCGAACGCGTCGCCGTGCTCCTGCCGGTATTGAACGAGGCCGGCAGGATCGACGCCTGCCTCACCGCCTTGTGCCGACAGCCCGAAGAAGTTCAGGAGATTCTAGTCGTCGATGGGGGCTCCACCGACGGCACTCAGGGACAGATCCAGCGCCTGCAAGAATTCGATCAACGGATCAAATTAATCGATGCCAGTCCGGTCGACCCCCAATGGACTGGAAAAGCCTGGGGCCTGCACCAAGGTCTGCAAAGTTCTTCAACCACCAGCGATTGGATACTCTGTGTCGACGCCGACGTAACGGTCCAACCGCAGCTGGTGCGCTCACTGCTGTATCACGCGCAAAGAAGCGGGGTCAGGATTTTTTCCGTGGCGACCGGGCAACGGCTATCGGGAACCATCGAAGGTCTGATTCACCCGGCAATGCTAACCACACTGATCTACCGCTTCGGTTCGCCCGGTCGAGCAACAACGAAGCGCCATCGGGTCCAAGCCAACGGACAATGTTTTTTCGCGCCGCGTGCGATCTTGCTGCGCACGGAAGCTTTTCGCGCCGCCCAAGCCTCGCTGTGCGAAGACATCACCATCGTGCGCCGCCTCGCCGCATGCGGCGAGGCCATTGGCTTTTATGAATCCGACGGACTTGTTGAAGTTAAGATGTAC
>JBGTCC010000528.1:0-2219 GCA_041749055.1 Thermodesulfobacteriota bacterium
GAGCGCCTGTGAAATGGCTACGGTCAAAGTTCGCTGCCGGACGAACGCCAAGAAAGCCGAAGCGGGCCAGCGCCCACGGGCGGCTTGGCAGTCGCGGCGGACCCAACAGATCGGCCGTCAATCCGTCCCAGCGGGCGCAGAAATATTGCAACAAGCGGCCATAGCAGGCGGCGTCGTCAGCGAGATTAGCCGCGGTGGCATCGATCGAACGCTCGACGATCACCGCCGTGCCGTCGTCGAGCGGAGGCGCCCGCGGCGCCGGCGGATGGATCCACTGCAGCCCGTGCTGCGCAAGCGGCAATCTGCGAAAAAACGGCGAACCGACGGCCAGCGGATAAACCGCCGAGCAGACGTCGTGCAAATAACCCGGCAAGGTAAGCTCACACGAGCGCGCCCCGCCGCCGGCAATCGCTTGCGCCTCATAGACGACCACCGACCGGCCCGCCTGCGCCAGTGTGATCGCCGCCGCCAAGCCGTTCGGTCCCGCGCCGATCACCACCGCATCATAACGGCGTGCCATCATTAAATAATAGCGCGAGATCACCGCACTGTCGCGGATTTTGACAAAGCAATTCAAAATAGTTCAGTTGCGCAATAAATTCTCCGCTTCCTTTCGAGAAACTAGCACTGAGCAAGAAATTCGTCGCAGCGCCACAGAGTATGCAGCGAGGAAATTCGAAAACCCGGCAAGTGTCTGCGCGTGAAATGCAGATGAGCGAGTCACTATGATGGTTGTGAGAGATTAAGCGAGGTCCGCAGTCTAGGCAGGCGGAAGTTTTGGCGCTTGGCGGATCGCGGGACAGTCCCTTGATGCCTGTTCCAGGCGGCGATCGGTGGGGTGGAAAACATCTCCGGCATAATTCTGCCTTTGAAACCCGCGCAGGATATCGACCCAGATGGCGCAATCCCAGCCAAGCGTGGCCCAATAACTCATTGCGTAAAAGTCCGCTTGCAACTCTTTTTCGACGGAATAGTTTTGGAACCGCACCAGCCCATCGAGCCCGAGATGGTGCGCGGTGATGCCTTGTGATGCCGATATGTTGGCGAGGGCGCCGGGCTGGTTTGCATGTCCGGCAAGCTCATGGGCAATTTCATGGGCCAGGGTCTGGCGCAGCAACCAACGATAATAAGATTTTTTGAGCGCGAGTTGAGCGAGCTGATAACTGATATAGATCTGCCCGCGGCCAATGCTTAAACCGAGCAGATCAGGCCGCGGAAACGCAGAAAGCTGAAAACGGTAATGGGAGAACTCGACGCGCGGATTGGCCGCGGCCAGGATCCGGCCGGCTTCGTCGCTAACCATCCGCTCGATCGGCTCATCGGCAACGACCGGAATTTTCGGTGTCAGGACACAGGAAATCATCAGCGCGCCAGCGACAATCACGGCGCACGACAATTTCAAAGTGCGAATTTGACTACAGACCATGCTCCCCTGGCTAAAATCGAATTGGCGAATCATTGGAGGCGAAAGCTGTCGCAGACTAGCATACCGGGGACGCGCCGCCAAGCGAGCGCGCCCGAACACCGACAGCCCTTCACCTATGGGTCGAGAAAGCGAGCACCCAAGCGGCGTGGAATAGTTTGATGCTATCGCCCTGGGACGTGAAGAACGCTCGGAGCGGGATTGAAACCGGCCCGTGAAAATCGGCTGGCTTTTGGCGAACCTTGGGTGGCCCCAATTCCTTCGCAATCGCTCAGAAACTTGCGTTTTTCGAAGGGACATTTAAATAAAAATAGCCGCCCTTTTGTCCCAAAAAGCGGCAGCCAAAATCAAAAAACTGACTGAGAGAAATGTGGATCGGACCGGCCGGCGGTCGAGCGCCTCGCAAGGAAGCGCCGAGCCGGCGGCGTTACCGGCGAATTTGCGGTCAAGAATTGGCAAGGCTCATGCACGAGCCGCTGCGCCGGAGGTTAATTTATTTGCGGGTCGGCAGTGTCTGTTTGGCTGGCTCTGAAGGGCTGCCTTCCTCGCTTGTCTGAAGCGAGTTACCGTTTATCCCCGCGGCGGCGCGCTCTCGGCGCGGTACTCGTCCAGCTTGGCCTCTATCGTTTGCTCTTTGCCATCGCGTAGAATCGTCAACTTGACCGCCGTACCGGGTCTACTGCCGGCGATGGCGTTGCGCAAACCGTTGCCGTCGACCACCGGTGCGCCGTTGAAAGCGACGACGACATCGCCGCGCCGCATACCGGCGCGGCTGGCGGCGCTGTTGGGACGGACC
>JBGTCC010000529.1:0-3173 GCA_041749055.1 Thermodesulfobacteriota bacterium
TGGTGGTGCTCACCGGCTGCGGCCAGGCCGGCGTGGTCAACACGTTAACATGCGCCCGCGCCATGACCGGGGTAAATCAAATTCCCGCGGTCATCGGCGGATTTCCCTTGACCGGGCCAATCTTCGAACCGATCGTGCAGCCGACAGTTCAAGCATTGAAAGAATTCAATCCCGCCGTCATCGTGCCGCAGCACTGTACCGGCTGGAAGGCGACCCATCTGATCGCGCGGGAGTTTCCCGAGGCCTTCACGCCCAATAGCGTTGGAACGACCATGATCATTTAGCGCGCCGCGCGCACTAAATGGGTTCCAATCGTTCCAGCCGTTCAACCGCTGCGCTCCGTTCAAGCCGTTTCAGGAAGGCCAACAGCTTTCTTCCACGGCAGAGTCGCGGCTGTACCGTTTAGCGATTCCGAAAACGATTGGAGCGGTTTGAACGGTGTGAACGGCTTGAACGGTCGGAATGCGCCATACGAAACACGTTGACAGGTTCAATGGCCAGTGATAGCGCTGGCTCAATTATCATGATTCGGAGGATTAAGAAATGGCAAAGCTTCGGCATTTGGCTTTACTGACGCGTCAACCGGACAAGATGGCGGATTATTACAAACGGGTTTTCGATATGAAGGAAATGTATCGGACGAAAAACGGCTCGGTGCATTTGTCCGATGGCGAGGTTAACTTAGCGATTCTCAACGCCAACGATCCTAAAGAGCCGGGTCATGCCGACGGGCTCTATCACTTTGGCTTTCATATAGATGACGCCAATGAAACGACAAAGCGGATCATGGAAGTTTATCCCGAGGGCGCGCCGAAGGATCGCGTTGCGACTTACGCGGAAGGGCGGGCTAGCGATCCCGATGGCAACCTGATCGACATCTCGACGACGGGCTGGGGCCCGGTACGCCGCAACGATCTGTAATCGCGGCAACTGTCCATGCGGAAAATTATTCGCCTGTTGCTTATTGGCTGGCTGATGCTGGGGTTGTCGGGGAGCGGGCTCGCTGCCACCGTCGAGGAAGTCGTCAAAAAAGCCTCGGCGCTGTCCGGCGCCGAGCGCAAGACTTTCCTCGAAGCAGGGGCGAAGAAAGAAGGCGAGATCGTCTTCTACACTTCGCTGAGCTTGACCGATTACCCGAAGATCTTGCCGCATTTTGAAAAAGCTTACCCCTTTCTCAAGACCAATACTTATCGCGCGACGCCGTCCGGCTTGTTCACGCGAGTGGACACCGAAGCGCGCGCCGGCAGATTCGCCGCCGATGTGATCGGCTCGGCGCCGGTGGAGATGTGGCAGCTCAAGCAGCGCAAGCTGTCGGCGCCGTATCTCTCGCCTGAGCGGCGCGCGCTGCAGCCTGGATCGTTCGACCCCGAGGGGTTTTGGCAGGCTTTCGACGTGACGCCGCTGGTGCTGGGCTTTAACACCAAGCAGGTTTCCGCCGCCGACGCGCCGCGCAGCTACGCCGACTTATTGCATCCCAAGTGGAAGGGCAAGATGAGTTTGGGCACCGAGGAGTACACTTGGTTCAACGTTCTTCTCGAAACCATGGGCAAGGCCAAGGGCAACGAGTTAATGCAAGGCCTGGCTAAGCAGGATCTCGCCATGCCCGGTTCGAGCAGTGTCATGCGCGTGCAGCTCATGCTCGCGGGCGAGTCGGCCATCGCCATCGCGGCGCGCGGCCGGCGCGTGTCGGAATTCAAGCAGCAGGGCGCGCCGATCGATTACCGCGTGCTCGATCCCTACGCCGGCGAACCCAACTTTGTCACCCTGATGCAGCGTTCGCCCCATCCGCATGCGGCGCTGTTGTTCATCGACTGGATGCTCTCCGAAGAGGGCCAGACGCGCATGGCCGAGGTCGGCCGGCTGTCGGTGCGCCGCGGCATCAAGCATCGGCAGTGGGTACAAGACTTGTTTCAGAAAGATTTTGTCTTCCTGAGCCCGTCGTCGATCGGACCGAACTTGAATGACACCATCGACCAGTACAACCGCACCTTCGGCGTGCAGCGGCGCGCGAAGTAACATGGGGATTTCGAAATTTTAACCACAAAGGGCGCAAAGTACGCATAGTAAGGGCGCAGCATGCTGCGCCCTCGGAATCGGAAAATTAACCGCAGAAAGCGCAAAAGGCGCAAAAAAGATTTGGCAGCTGTAGGGGCGGGTTTTAAACCCGCCCTCGTTTATTATTCACACAATGAAGATTGGATTATTCACCGAGTTTTCTTACCCGGGCAAGTCGGAACATCAACTTTACGCGGAGGTGTTGGAACAGATCGCCGTCGCCGATGAACTGGGCTACGACTTCTTCTCGATCACCGAAAGTTACGGCAAGGATCTGTTCTCGTGCTCGCCATTTCCGCTGGGAGTTTATGTCGCGGCGGCGCAGCGGGCGCGGCGGATTCGCTTTCTTACCGGCATCGTCAGCATGCCGATTCACCATCCGGCGATGTTGGCGAGCCAAGTCGCCGCCGCTGATCTACTGACTGACGGCAGAATCATGCTTGGCCTCGGCCGCGGCCATCCCTGGGTGATTAATCGCATGAATGTCGATGCCGCCTCCAGCACGGCGCGCTTCGAGGAAGGCATCCGCATGCTGGTGGAGATCTTCAAAGGCGACTATATCGAAAAACTCGACGGCGAGTTCTGGCAGATCCGCGACTTCAAGCTGAGCCCGCCGCCGGTGCAGCAGCCCCATCCGCCGATCTACACCGCCGCGGCGACCACGCCGGACAGCGCGAGCTTCGCGGGGAAGGTTGGCCAGGGTTTGGTGCAGCCGGGATACTTGGGAATTCCCTTCGATTTGGTTCGCGGCCTGACCGAAACCTATCGAAATAACTTGCCGGCGGGCAAATCAAGCGACGTAGTCTTGGGCATTCACTGCCATGTCGCGCGCAACCGCGACGAAGCGATCGAGAACGGCGCGCTAGCGCTGTCTTCGCAAGCTGACGTTTTCCTGCGCGGCCGGCTGAGCCGTCCGGTGGAAACCGAAACGATTCGAACCTACGCCACCAAGAGCGCCTCGCGGGAAGCCTTTGAAAAACTTTGCACGCCGGAAAAGGCCAGAAAAGCCGTCGAGGCAGAGTGGCCCAATGTCATGGCGGTGTGGGGCACACCGCAAGATTGCATCGACAAGATCAAGTTCTACGTCGATGCGATGCATCCTGAGCAGCTTATGCTCA
>JBGTCC010000530.1:0-2682 GCA_041749055.1 Thermodesulfobacteriota bacterium
GCGGTGGCGGCGGGCGCGTTACCGCCGGCAGCGTATCCAGGCAAATAAATTTCGCTATGATCAGAAGCGACGAAGAGTTCGAGTTGGATGAAATCGACGCCAGGCTGGAGCATATCGATGCGATATTTGGCGAAACAAACAATTAACTCAGCGAAAAATTCAGTGAAAATGGCAAACTCCACAAAGGGACGACCTTGGTCGAGCTAGTCCAGCTAGTCAATAGCATCCACGCTTCCCCCCTTTTGCATCCGTTCCCGCCGTGCGGCGGTAAGATTATTTTGTAGAGCGCCGATTGGGCGGCGCGAAAAAAATGAGCTAATTGAGCTGGCCGCCAACAAACTTGCGGCGTAGCCGAGCTTTGCTAAGCAGCCAGTGGGCGCGCAGGTTGCGCCTCCACTGGCTCAGCGCCTCGAGATTGAGCGCCGAAGGCAAAAGTTGGCGCGGCATGACCCGGTAGACGACTGGTTCGGCGATGCTGTGGCGTGAGCGGTGCAGGAGGAAAAGGTAGCGTTCGTTGGCAACGAAAACGTAGCTCTCGGTCATGGGATCGATGGCGCTTTGCGGCTCCAACCAATCTTCGGACACGCTCGATAGCTCTTCGATGGCATGACCCGCATGCCGTTCCATGAATCGGCGCCGGTCGTCCGTCGGGATCTCGCGCACACGTGAGCCTTGCATTTCGTAGATCGGCGCTTGATCGAAGGGCGTGACCTTGTGCACTTCGTTGCAACCGTGGCAGTATAGGAAGCGATCGTGGTTCACCATGAGAATTTGTGTCTCCCTCGATCTTGCCCACCGGTGCGCGGCGACTTGGGCCATCGCTCCCGGCGGTAACTTCCCGGCGCGATGCCGCTTTGCCGGAGTAGCGTTTAAGATTTGCGGCTGGGCGTACGAGCGGGAAAGTGAAATACCCCTGACCGCCCAACAGCCACCGAGTTTCGCACCCAGGCTGTTCTTAAAGCCCCTAAAGCAGTCGCTATGCCAACTGCGCCAAATCCAGATTTCGGCACAATCTAGCGGATAGGCCTGGTCGATTTGACCGTTTTGACTTAGCTCTGCGGCGCCGAAAGAGCAGATGACGTGTCAAATTAGATACAGCAGTTGTGTAAAAACTGACCCACTGGATGTCGTAGCTCTTCATGATGAGTTTTTGCGAGTAGGTGCGCTCGAGGCCGAGGTCGCGCGGCGGCGTTGCGGGCGGACTGGGAGTATCAAAGCTCGTAAGCGAGTCTTCGAGCTGAAGTGCCCCGCTGGCTTCATGGCGATGAACGAATGTCACTCGATTACTTTAGCGCCTCTGGCCAACTCCAAGCGCTTGCCGTTGAGCGCCGTCGAAACGGATGTCAGCCCGGTGAGGTTCCCGCCGGGCGGCCGCTCCAGGCTTGAGACGATCCCACTCTCAGTCAAGTCCGCGCCCGCAATCATGACGATGGGGCGATCGTTGTCGTTGCCTTTTTGGCGAGGTGTTGCGACACGCAACTTCCCCGTCGGGGTGATTTCGTAGGTGCTCGCTAGCTGTCGCCACGCAGCCCCAGGAAATTGCATCGCAATCAATACGATAGCCCCCAACAAATGCCGTCGCAGAATTCCCTCCTTTGGTAATCGTCATCGCATCGCGGCAGGTCCGCCTTAGTAAAAAGGTTAGGGGGAGGCTGGTCCGCCGCCAACAGCGCGCTGTTCAGGTTTTCCAGCCGCGAAACCAGTTTCTCGCTCTGCTGATCTTTGTCTTTCAGTTCCAGGGTGGGTTTATCGAGCGCCGGCATGGAGATCATCACGATGCCAGCCATGTCGTCGGAATTCGATGACCGATGCTGAGCCAGTGAACGAGTTCCCAGCAAACAACAACGAAGTGAGAATCACCGCCGCGCCGGCAAACCGGTTGACGGATTTCATAAGTCCCGACTGGTGAAGTCGGCAGGGTGACTTAAGCGAACCGGCATTGCCGATGACGGTCTGGTAATTCCTAAAGCTGCAATCAGACTGCGGAGCCAGCGCCTTGCCCGGTTTATCGCCGGGCGCATGATCACCAGCTTGCTTCCTTCGATTCCGCTGTACTGGCGCAGGAGTGGCCGTAACCGGCCGCTGTAAAACTTGACTTCGATCTGCACGGCATGATCGTGTAGCTCTCGGCTGGCGTGCTCCAATCGTTGCGTCAGGTTAGATCGCGGCTCGCCGCGATCATGCGGTGCCACGGAGGCGCTGGAAAAATCGCCAGGCTTACCGCTTTGGATCGTCAGAAGTTGACCGGTAAGTTCGCTGAAACGGTCAACGTCCAAGTGAACCAAGAAGACGATCTTGGTGTCGGGTCGAGCCATATCTTCGAGATAGGGAAGAAACTCTTCGATGTGATCGCAGCCCTTGATCGGCACGAGAATTTGGCAGCGCATCGATTTTTCCTCGGGATGAGGATCTCTAGAGCATGGGTCGTGCCAAGCAGAAGTTTTCTTTCCAGGCAGCTCAACGCCGGTGAAATATAAGAACAATCTAATCGCGGGATGATTGCGATTGGATTAAATCGCGGGGCGAAGTGTCTAAAAGAAAACACGCCTGTGTGGGAAACCACTCAGGTTAATCGAGTGGGCTAGTAGAAACTAGCTGAGAGGTGAGATTGAATTCCCATCCGTCATTCCGGCGTAGTCCGAAATCTAGGTTTAATCCGGCACCCACCCGCGGTCTTGCTCC
>JBGTCC010000531.1:0-2931 GCA_041749055.1 Thermodesulfobacteriota bacterium
GAAATCCTTGGATATACGCTTGACCAGCTCGTTTTTTTGTTCCTTGGTTTTGCCGGGAAAGATGTAGATGTGGACGACGGGCATCTAATAAACCTCCATATGCTGGGAATGGCCTAGCCATATGCAAGGGCGCGCCGAAAGGCAATAGAAAATTGCTGGCCCTTTGCTTGACAGCTGCGGGCGATTGGGATGATGATGGGTCCATTCACATTCGGAGCGGATTTATGGAAAGAACTTTAGTCACCTGGTTGGGTTTTTCGCTATCGGAACGGCTCTCGTTTCTGATCAGGTCGGGCGTGTTTCTGTCGATCTGCGGCGCCACCCTATTTGTCGCCCTGGCGTCGAGCTATCCAGCGGTGCACGACACCCTGCACAATGTCCGCCACGCCCTCGCCGTAGTTCCTTGTCACTAAAGACACTTGCCGCATTCGCCGGTTTCGTCTTCGCCTTACTCTTCGGCGTTGTTGCCAGCGCCGAAGAGTTTAATATTTTTCTCAAGACATCGCCAAAATTAGAACTGCTGCGTCCGTTTGCCGATCCGGCGAATATTTCGCTGCTGGTGACTCAGGTCGATGGCCGGCCGGTGGCGCAGGGCAGGGTCGCAATAGTCCTCGATGCGCCCAAGGCCGGAATTTTTCTATCCACTGATTATCCGATGGTCGAAGGCAGCCGGTTGTTGGAGTTGGATTTACCATTGCGCCGGGGCCGCGCCGAGTGGAAATATCTCTTTCCGATCCGCGGCGACTATCGGCTGGCGGTCAATTTCGTCGCTGCCGATGGGCAAGCGGCGACCAAAGAGTTTGCCGTTGAGGTGCGGGAGAACCGCGAAAAGTGGCTCTGGCTCGCGCTGTTTTGCGCTGTACTGTTTCTCATTGGCTGCGTTGCCGGCCGGATATTTACTACGCCGGGTCGGGCTGGGATCGTGATGATGTTGCTGCTGTCGATTGCTGTCGTCGGCAGGGTCGGCGGACATGACGGGCCGGCGCCGACGCAAGCTGTTCCGAACCCGCAGAGCGCGCTGGAAATCGATGGCGCGGTCGTCGGTAGGTTAACCAGTCTGCGCTGGCGTCCGAGCGATGTCCCTGTGGTCAACAGGCAACTGTCGTTAGCAATCACTCATTTGGAAAAGCGCAAGCTCATGTTCGCCATCGACAAGGTTGCAGTGGCCGGTGAGTATGTTTTGAAGTTTCACTATCCCGATGGCGCGGAGTATCGGGTCAATGCCGTTGCCGAGGCATCCGGCCACGCTCCGGTTCGCGCCGAGCGATTGGTGGCGGTTACCGGTGTCGAGCCGGCGCTGACAGCGCAACTTCCCGCGCTGCTGTTTTTTCTGTCGATAATCGCCCTCGGTCTTGGTGCCGGACGATTAAGCTTCCGCTTTCGTCATAGCGAATAGCGGACAAACCCCGCGGGTAATGGAACATCCAGCAACAGTGGCCCTTAGCGTTGCTCAAGAATGGATTTCAGTCGGGCGAGATCCTTCTGGTTCGCTCTGCGCATGGCCCTGGCCATGAATGGGGCGACGAGTTTGGCGAAGCCGGTGGGATCACCGCGGTTGCGCAGGGTCATGCGCGTGCTGCCGTCGGTGACGGTCTCCCAGGTGTAACTCGTTTCCATGGCGAACGGTCCTTGCGATGTGCGCATGGCCAAGCGCTCGCCGGGAACCAGCTCGACGATCTCGTAGGTGTAGGCGAGCCGGCGGCCGAGGAAGTGGGCCACGAAGGCGAGCTGGGAACCGACCCGCATTGGCGGCGAGGTTTTCCATTCCATCGATTTGATATTGACGTACCACTCGGGCGCGTTGTCGGGCTTGCCGGCGTAGGCAGCGACTTGCTCGCGGGGGCGGCGAATGACGATCTCGGTTAAAACGTCTACAGCCATTGGTTATTCTTGTTCGAGCCGCGATTGAACAAATTTAGCACTGAGGCAAGCCATTCGTTCTTTGGGCGGGCTATCAATCGCAATACCGGCCCAGCACATTGGGACCGTCCAAGACGCATTGGAGCGGTTCGTATAACTCGCCGCGGTAAATGCTCGCCAATTCGACGCGGCCCAGATGGGGTGCTGAGCGTTGGTGGCGGCTCTCGCTCTCATAGCTCGCCGCTTCGCCAAAAATGGTCAGCAGATGGTTCGCCAGTGCGATGCGCGAGATCACTCGAGTGGCCGAGACATGGCGGATGCCGGTTTCGCGACTTTCAGCCATCCGCATCACGCGCAATGCCAAATCATGGGCCCAGACCACCGAGCGATATTCGTCGTGAACAATAGTCACCGGCAGATTCTTGCCGATGCGATAGCGCAGCCAATCCCAGTGGCCGGTGCGGCCGTTGGGCGATGGACCGATCGCCAAACCAACGCGTATGACCAACGAGCCGGGCCGGGCTAGAACCATGGCTTCGGCCTCCACCCGCGTTCTGCCGTAAACACTGATCGGACAGGGCCGCGAGTCTTCATCATAGACACCGTCGCCGCCAAAGACGTGATCGGAGGAGACGTAGACGAGCCGCGTTTTGTCCGGCAATGCGTCGAGCACCCGTTTGAGATAAACAATATTCACTTCGCGCGCCCAGTCGGGTGCGACCTCGCAGCGCGGCACATCGCACACCGCATGGCACTGAATGAATAAATCGGGTTGGTGCTTTCCAAAAACCGTCGCCGGCCATGCCGGATCTTCGAGATTCAACACCGGCCACTGGCGAATCGTTTTCGCCCGGTTGGCGCGGGTGACAAACGGCAAAACCGTGTCGGGGAAAAGTTTGGCGATGTTATAGCCAAGGATAGACGTGGCGCCGAAGAGAAGAGTCGGGAATGTCATTGAAGATAAGTTGCTCGCTGCGAATATCTTTAAACCGATTGAAGTGGATTAGCCAGTACCAAAGCGTCGATAACGCGGCGCTCCTGCGCAGGTCACGGAAGCACAAGACCATCGTG
>JBGTCC010000532.1:0-6209 GCA_041749055.1 Thermodesulfobacteriota bacterium
CAACATCCAAACCTTCGGCTTTGAAAAAACCTTTTTGCAACGCCATATATTGCGGCAATGCCGAGCTGCTCCGGCTCGCGTAGGCGATGCGGACTTTCACCGGCGCCTCAGCGCCGATGGCCGCCGTCGTCATGCCGAGCATGAATACAAAACCAAAAATCATTGCGCGCGTAATTACCATCATGCACTTCCTTATTGAATGCTTAGTTCCTTCTGCACTTCTTTTAACAACGTGTAGTCGACCAAACGCTCCGGCGGAAAGTCGACGTTCTTGCCCACCGCCGTGCCGAGGGTTTCGATCATGTTTCTGAGTCCCTTGTCCGTCGCCAAACCGTTCTCGCTCATCGCCGGCAAAAGCGATGTATACACTTTATCGGCCATCGCTTCTTGCAGCTTGTAATCCTTGGCAATGAAACGCACCGTGTCGGCGCGGTTTTTCAGTGTGAACTGCAAACCGCGCAGGGTGCCGCGCAGCAAGCGCTTGATCAAATCGCGCTTGTTCTTGAGCGTGGCGTCGGAAACCGTGAAACCGCTCTGCGGGAACTCAAGAAAGTCGCCGGTATAGGCCAGCACGCGCAGCCCCATCTGTTCGGCGTAGATGTTGAACGGCGGCGACAAGGTCGTCGCGTCCATCGATCCCGCTTTCAATCCCTGCAAGCGCGTCGCCGTCGAGCCAGCGACGATCCGCTTGATATCTTTGTCCGGGTCGAGCTTGCCGCTCTGGGCGAATATTTTCATCGCGAGATCGGTGTCGCTGCCGAAGGAACTAATGCCGATGGTCTTGCCGCGCAGGTCAGCGGCGCTTTTAATCTCCGGCTTGGCGACGACGTAAAAGATCGGCTTCTTGAATAGCCAGATCACCGTGCGCACCGGCACGTTTTGGCTGGCAATCACCCGTGACGCCGTGCCGACGCAACCGCTCGCCTGCAAATCGCCGGTGAGCAGCGCCGTCACCGCAACATCGCACTTGGTGCTGAGCAATTTGACGTCGAGGCCGAGCTCGCGAAAAAAGCCGCGTTCGATGGCCAGATCGAAGTGAAAAAAGTTGAGGCTCTTGCCGGGATTGCCGATGAAAACCTCTTGGCCCCACCCCCGAGACCCAGACAGCAGCAAAAATGCGACTTGCAGCGCCACAACCATGCAACTAAATCTTCGCATCCGATTTCTCCACCCCAGGAGTGATGGAGTGCTGGAGTGCTGGAGTGGTGGAGTGATAGGGGTCCGGACCCGATACTCCAATACTCCACTACTCCAACACTCCATTCTCAGATCGCATAAAACGCCCGCGGATTGTCGTACAAGATTTTCTGCCGCAGCTGCGGTGAGATATCTTCGCGGACATTGAGCGCATTGACGAACTGGTCTTCGCGGGACGGATCGTTGTGCGGATAGTCCGAACCGATCAGCAGATGCTCTTCGCCGGTGCACTTGGCGATATAGGGAATATCCTCGTCCGCTTCGCAAGCGATGTAGAGCCGGTACTCACGGAAGAGTTCCTCGCTGCTCGCGTATTTAAACCGTTCTTTAAGCACCCGCCGAATGATGTGAATGAGAAACGGCGCCCAGCCCGCCGCTGCTTCGATGAACCCGAAACGCAAGCCGGGAAACCGCTCGGGAATCCTGTTGGCAACCAGATCGCGGAACGCCAACAGTGGCATGACACGGGTGTGGCCAAACGTATGGTTGCGCGCCAGATCGAACATCTCGAGCACCTGCTTCACGCCGCAGCCGGTGTGCACGCAGATCGACAGGTTGTGCCGTTGCGCTTCTTCGTAAACCGGAAACAGATATGGATGATCGAGGGTGTATTCGCCTTCGATGCCGCGGAAGAAAACTCCCACCGCACCGTTCTGTTTGGCGAAGCGGATTTCATCGATGGCAACATTCATCGATTGAAACGGCAACACGACCACCCACTTCATCAGGCCGCCGGATTGTGCACAGGCCTGAGCGAGAAAGCGGTTGTAAGCGCGGCAAAGCGCCACTTCCAGCTCTTTGTCCTTGGTATTGTAGACCAGAAACAACGTCGGGTAGACGATCTGCATCGCCGTGTTGAGCTTGACCATGTCGGCCAGCCGGCCCTTAATGTCGGTCATCTCGCGGGTCGCCGGTGTCGAGTCTTTGCGCCCGGCTTGAACCTTTTGTTCCGACGGCGTGACCAGCGCAAAACTCCCCTTACCCGCGGGCTTGGGATAGATCTCGCCGTCGATGAGCCAGAATGCGTCGCGGTTGCCGTACCAAGTATCATCAGGCACTTGCATCAGAATCGGCCGGCGCGGTTGCATCGCCTGATCCATCAGCGCCCACATTGCCGCCCCTTCGGAAATATGCGTGTCGGCGTCGATAATTCCCTTCATAGGTACCCCCAAGTGTGTTTCTGCGATTTCCGCCTAGAATAGTTCATGCTCGATGGACAGATAAAGAAACGCCCCGAGGTTGTCGGTCTTGCGGTTAAGCCCGATCGGCATGGCCGCGCCGGTGACGATCTGCAACTTATCCTCGTTGACGATGCGGTGCGACAACCCGGCGACATCGTCGAGATATGCTGCACCACACCGGGCTCCTGGTTGTAAGCCTCTTCGATGAGAAAACTATTATCCTCGAATACGTCGATGGGCTTCTCATCCGCCGCGTAAACGCCAGCGCCAATTAACCACACCGGCGCCGACAGCCATACGCCGGCAAGCCACTCATTCGTCATCAATAGCTCGATTAAAATTATTGCTTATTAAAAGTAGCGCAAATCGACTAGTTGTTGAACCGTTAGAGCCTTCGCTTTGGGATGTTCCTTGGCTACCGCGTCGAGCACCACTTCCATCCCCTTGAGCGTCGGCTTGCCATCGTCCGGCGTCGCTCGCAAAGAACCGTCGTAAACCGTCTCGGCCATTTGCCGCTCCGGCAGCTTGGTCACTGCCATGATTTTTTTGACGGCGTCGCTGCGGTTGGCTTTGTAGTAGCGCACCGACTCAACGTAGGCCCGCATGAATGCGCGCACTACCGGCCCCTGGCCTTCCAGATAATCGTCCCGTGCGACGATATTCACATGAGGAAACTCGATGCCCTTCTCGATGAAATCAAGCAGCACGCCATAACCCATCTTTTGCGCAATCAAACCTTCTTCCGGGCTCAACACAGTCGCCGCAATGGCGCCCGAATTCATCGCCAAAAGACGCGCCTGGGAGCCGCCCACTTGAAGGATCTGCACGTCACTTGCCGTCAAGGCGAACTGGTTGAGCGCCAGACGAACCACATAGTCGGTATTACTGCCGAACCGGCTGATGCCAATGCGCTTGCCCTTGAGCTGCTCCGGACTACTAATTCCCCCCGTCGCCACGAAGGTGTAAGGCAAAAGATTGGTGGCGCCGCCGATAATTTTAATCTTCGCCCCCTGCAAATAGGCGTTCACCACCGGCGGACCGCCGGTCAATAGCAACTCCAGACTCTTGCCGATCAGCGCCTGCAAAGACAACGAACCGCCCGGAATGAAAATCATCTCCAACTGCAAATTCTGCTTCTTGAATATCCCCGCGTCCTGGCCGAGAAATAAAGGCATAGTTCCGCCGTAGCCGTTAAAGGCGATACGCAGATTGGTCGTCTGGGCAAACCCCGGCGTTCCCGAACTGAGAATCCAACCAGCAAATAGAACCATCATGAGCGATTTATTGATATTCATAGTGGTACTCCGAAACAATCCGAAGACCATTGGAACCTCTGGAACATTTGGCACGACTGGAACCTTCCCATGAAGCATCCGCCCTTAAACCCTTGAACGTTTGAACCGGCGCGCTTCGCGCGCTAGTTCCAAAGCGAAATCCCCATCCTAAGCTTCCCATGTTCCAAATCATGTAACGCTTCATTGATCTGCTCATAGCGATAGCATTGGGTGATCAAGCTCTTGAGTTCAATGCGCCCTTGCTGGGCCATTTGAAATACCTCATCGACATCGTTGGCCTGCCGGCTCGACACGCCGGTAATGGTAATTTCTTTGGTGACAAAGTTGCCGCTGCTGATCGTGAACGGCCCGCTGCCCAAGCCGCCAATGATCGTCGCCGTGCCGCCCGGCCGGGTCGCTTGTATGATCTGATCGGCAGTTTTTGTATTGCCGATCGCCTCGAAAGATTTATCGACGCCGCCGTCGGTGAGCTTGATCACCGCCTTTACCGGATCTTCGGCGCTAGCATTGATCGCATGGGTCGCGCCGAAACTTCTCGCCGCGGCTAATTTATCCTCGGCGATATCGACCGCGATGATCGGATAGGCGCCGAAACATTTGAGAAACTGAATTGTATTGAGCCCGATGCCGCCACAGCCGATCACCAAAGCCGACTCGTTGGGTTGCAGTTTGCCGCGATGCTTCACGGCGTTGTACGCCGTGGTCACGCGGCAGCCGACCACACTTGCCTCTTCCATCGAAATGCCATCAGGAATTTTGAAAGTCATATACGCCGGCACGGCGACATACTGGGCAAAACCGCCGACATTCCAGCGGGTCACCACGGTGCCGTCTTTCTTTTTCAGATGCGGCGGCGCTGGGCGGCGCTCGCAGAGATTCTCATGGGCGCTCAAGCAGTAACGACAGCGCCCGCACTTGTAGCGCATGCCGATGATCACCCGATCGCCGACTCTAAAATCCCTACACTGCGCGCCGACCCGCTCGACCGTGCCAGCCACTTCATGGCCGAGTATCGTCGGCGGCGTAAACCGATTGCGCCCCTCGATGACCTTCAAATCCGTGTGGCACACGCCGCAGGATGCGACTTTGATCAACACGTCTTCGTCATGCACTTCGGGCATTTCGAGATCTTCGATCTTCAAGGGTTGGCGCACTTCGTAGAGAACGGCGGCTTTCATAGCGGTTCCTTTCAACGTTCTGCGACAACAGAAAGGGCAAGCACAGCGGCTTGCCCCCGAAAATCTACTCAGAATCTACTTACGCCAGCAGAACGCTCAGCGTCAAGGGAAGAACGACTATCTAAGTTTCACTTAAGCGCATTTACCCGTTCGCGCATCTCCTGCGCCGAGATCTCCTGTCCGTATAGCGGTCCGCCTTGCTCGAACAATTTCGAGCGTTCGAGCCCGCCAAGCACGACCGGATCGAATCCGGCGTCGCGCACCAGCATGGAGGCGATCTTCAACGCTTCGTGATCGTCGCCGGCCATGGGAATCGCGATCCGGCCCTCAGGTCGGTTTGCAAGACCGGCGAGCCGGCGAAAGTTGACCGTATTGAACGCCCGCACGATGCGGGCGCCGGCTAGTAATTTCGCCGACGTCAGGGCAACCCCGGCTTCGCGCGCGGCCTTGCCGATCTCGCCGTCCCGCGCCACCACGGCGTTGCCGGCATCGACCACGATCTTGCCGGCGAACTCTTTGGCGTAATCTTTTCCCAGTTGAGGCATAGCGCCGTAGGGCACGCCGACAAAGACTGCGTCACCGAACGCTAAAGCCTCCGCCACCGTGCCGGCACGAGCGAGCGGTCCAAGGCCATCGACGAGTTGCTTCAGATTGCCAGGGTTGCGCGAGGAAAACATCACCTGGTGGCCAGCCTTCACCCACAGTTTCCCCACCGTACTGCCGATATTGCCGGAGCCAATGACACCGATTTTCATAGGCGCCGTAGCAACCGGCGCTTGAGCGAAAGCCACCATCGGCAGAAATGCCAACGCCGCGAGTAGCGACAATACTTTCGCAATGCGTCGACTACCAATAAGAGTCCGCGGCAAGAATTTGTTGTTCTTCATGTCAGTTCCTCCGCAATTCCAATACGCCGCGGCAATCTTTTCCTAAACGGCTTGAACGATTTGAACTACTGGAACGGTTGGAACCTGTTCCCGTTACTTAGCGCGGATACAATTCCTTGATAAACCCTTCCTTCGCCAGCTGCTCCAGCGGCGCGGGGTCGTAGAACCGCCGCGCGTCGGCGCCCTTGGCTTTGGGATTGCGCTCGGCGATATCTTCCATCATCGCTTCCATCTCGGGCAAGGTTACCGTCGGGATGTTGCGGATGTAGCCCAACACATAGCTCTTGAACGCGCTCATGAGCAATTTGTTGTCCGTGTTACGCGTTTATTTGCCGAGTACGCGCACGGTGAAGTCGGGATTAGCCTTGGCGTACTTAATGCCTTCAAGGGTAGCTCTCAAGAAGCGGTTAAGGGTCTGTGGCCGGTTGCGAATGAACGAATCGGTGGTGACCAGCGCGGTGCCAGGGTAAC
>JBGTCC010000533.1:0-2604 GCA_041749055.1 Thermodesulfobacteriota bacterium
GTGGTGATGAGCGGAAAGACCGACCCGCAGATCAGTACCCTGAAGCGCATTTTTGATGCGATGTCTTGCGATTTGGTTCTTGAGCCGCGACCCAGAAAGCCGATCAAAGAATTGCTGCGCGGGCGGGCGCGCAGCGTGGCGTTGAAACGCTTAAAACAATCAATGGGAACCATGGCCCTCGAACATCAGGCACCGGAAGCCGATGTCTTCAAGCAGCTTTTGGAAAAACGCACTGATGAAATTTTGACCGATCGGCGTGAGAAGCTATGGCAACAGCCTGCGGATGAGTGACAAAACTAAAACCCCCGGCGCCACTCCAGGCGACGACACGTCGGGTCTTATTCAAAGGCAACTGACGGATCGCCCTGCCCGCAATGCAGCCGAGCTAGATGCCATCTCACGCGCGTACAACAAGCACATTTATCGAGCCCGGCGAAAAAGAGCCGGGACAGAGTGGTTAACCGATCCGTTTATCCGCGCCGTCCATTACGACATGTACGGCGAGGTCTGGGAGTGGGCGGGAAAGTATCGCACCGAAGCCCTTAACCTTGGTGTCGACTTTCACCTCATCCCGGAACAGATAAAGCTGCTGTGCGGAGATTTCAGCTATTGGAACGCCGAGAAGGGTGCGATGCCGCCGCTTGAAATCGCGGCTCGCTTGCAGAACCGACTGACCCGGATTCATCCGTTTGCCAATGGCAACGGCAGACACGCGCGACTCATCACTGACATTTACTTTTACTCGGTCAGACTTCCCCTGCCCAAATGGCCGCAGATTCAGCTCTTGTCGGAAGGCGACCAAATCCGATCGCGGTATATCGACGCGATGAAGACAGCGGATCAAGAAGATTATCGTGAGTTGATCGCATTCATGAAAGAGCTTGTTGAGTAGTAAAACTGTCGCACAACAAGACCTGACAGGGATTCCGCGCGCGTGGTTTGCTCCTGCACGGATTCGATGTTACTCGTGCGCCGGCGGCGCGTGTAGCGGTCGAGTAGCGATTCATCCGCTTGCTTGGTGATAATCTGACGCGATGGCTTTCTAAGCCGTTCGGTCCTTCCGCTGTTACCGTCGCGCCTTCGGCGTCCTGGTTCACGCCGGTAACCCGAGTGGAGAATCGCACCTCGACATCGGCAAAGGTTTTAAGCCGCTCGATCCCCATGCGCGCCAGTTTGTGCTGCTCGGTTTGCACTACGAACGGGTAAGGCGTCTCATCGCGCAAAAGCTCATGATCGAACTGAACGATGCGTGTCCGTGTCGGCTTGTCCCAAAACTGAAAATAGCGCGCGACGAGACCCTCCGTGATGAACTGATCGATCAAGCCCACCCGCGCGATCATCTCCAGCGTCGACGGATGGGTCGTCGCCGCCCGCGGATTGTCGTCAATCACCGCGTCGGCTTCGAGCAATGTGACCGCGTAGCCCTGCTGCGCCAGTGCGAGTGAGGAAACGACTCCCACCGGTCCGGCGCCGGCGACGATGATGCGGGTTTGTGACATCCTTTTGGCCCTTGCAAAATTTTAGGATTAGGTTTTTATCCGACGGTGAAATCCGCCCTCTAAGGCAACGGCCCAAGTCATTAGGACTCGGGCCTTTGTAGCTGAGTTAAACTTGTACGTCTAGGACTTCACACCCCGCCAGACCCCTCATCCTGTGCTTTCGCTAACAGCCACGGGTCTTTGATTTCCTTCGTCGGGCCTTTGCCTAAGAACGCCGACGACCACTCGGGCGGCGTAGGGTTGGCAATCGACGTAGGATTCGTCGGAGTTGGCCGAGGTGTCGTAGGTGAAGATGATGCTGGGCGGTATGATCTCCTAATCTTTACTTTCCGATTGTGGCCGGGATAGTTTTTTCTAATTCAATTATGAGCGGTGGTAGGTCGTCAGTGATCGTGTCCCAAAGTATTGCGTAGTCGACAAAATCGTAGCCGTGGATCAGCCGGTTGCGCATGCCGACGACTTTCGGCCAGGGAACGTTAGGATCTTTTTCCCGGACCTCCTGGGGCACTTGGCTTGCCGCTTCGCCGATCAACTCGACCAAGTGGGTTAGAGCCAAAGCAAGTTTCCGGTCTTTGTCCAGCTCTTTTGCGGAATTGCCCCTGGCCATATCAACGGCCTCGCGGGCGTAATCCAGCATATGTTTGAGGCGAACCTGCGGGTCACGCCTGGACATAGAGGATCTCCGCCTCCGCAAGGACCTGGTCGCGGAAGTGCTTGCTCAATGATTTGGGCGTATTGATGTCGACCCTGCGGCCGCCCAAAAGTTGCGATAATTCCTGCTCCAGATCATAGAGCTTAAAAAGGCTCACTTTGGCGCCTGGTTCAAATTCGAGTAGAACATCCGCGTCGCTCTCGGCGTTAAAATCGTCGCGTAACAAAGAGCCAAACAGCGAAAGCTTGCGGACGTGGTGGTGCCGGCAAAAATCAGCGATTTGATTTTTTGATATCGGAAATCTCGTTTCAACCACCGATGGCGCGGCACTAGTCATAGCTTTGCTAATTTACCACAACGACTCTCTGAAATCGTGACGAATTTACATTACACCCCGCCAAATCCCTCATCCTGCGCTTCCGCCAACAACCACGGATCTTTGATGTGCGTCGT
>JBGTCC010000534.1:0-15577 GCA_041749055.1 Thermodesulfobacteriota bacterium
GACGGCGATAGCCGCTGGAGCAGCGGCGCGGCGGTGTTCTTCGCCTGGGTAAAAGATCCGGCGCCGCGGGTGCAGGTCAATGACCCGCGCATTCAAGTCCAGGACTACGCGCGGTTTCGCGCGACGATCCCTCTTAACCGCGGGGAGGAAGAATGACCCGCAACCCGATCTGGCGCGAGAGCGTCACCATTTACTTCGCCGAGGGGCATGGTTTCCAGGTCTATTTTTATCTTCTCATCATCCTCGCGCCGGTGGAGTTTTTCTCGTTGTACATTCCCTCTCTCGACGCGCAGATGTGGAGCGGCTCGGCGAGCTTGTTCAAAGTCTGCGCCGTGACGGCGCAGTTTCTGCTGATTTATTTTTCCCTGCGGGTGGCCAATCAGGAGTTCGCGCCCTGGCGCTTCAAAGCACTGCGTCTATGGATTCGCGACGAGGGTCAATCGGTTGACGCGATCGGTCGCGGCCAACGAGACTTTCTCCTCACCCATGTGATGATCTCGGTGCTGCTGTTATTGCCGTTGTTATCCTGGGCCGGCGCGATCGCGCGCACGCCCCTCGCCAGTATCGCCGGCACCATGCTGCTGCTCTTGTTCTACGCCCTCAGCTATGGTGTTTGGGGCCTGGCGGCGCTGGCGCTGTGGGAGCGGCGGCCGGAGAACCGCCAGGTGTTCGTCCGTTGCCTGTTCGCAGCCTTGGTCATTATAACCGCGCTGTTTTATGGCACGATTAATCCGGTAATGTATCTCGTCGCCTTTCTCAGCCGCCATGAGTTGCCGTCCTTGGCGATTTTCGGCTGGTTGATGCCGGCGAGCTGGGTTCATTTCGGTTTTCATCTGCTCCTCGGCGGCGCCGGTTATCGGCTGCACCGTTGGGCGCTCAGAAGGGAACTGGCCGGATGACGGCGGAAGTGACAAAGCTTCAGAGCAAGTTTGCCGAGCTCCTGCGCTGGGAGAGGCAAAAGCGACGCGAGCAAATACTCTTGCTCGCCGCTGGCGGTGCCTTGGCCTTGGCGGTTCTTTTGTCACCGCTGCACATTTTTTTACCCCTAAGCGGGCTGCGCTGGATCGTTCCCATCCTATTGCTAGTTGGATTAGTGCAATTGCTATTCTACTACCGGCGCTGGCGCCCGGCCGATGCGACACGGGCGGTTGTCGCAATGGATCGCAAACTCGGCTTGGATGAGCGCGCGGTGACGGCGTGGGAACTTGCAGGACGGGGCGACCAGAGCGCGGCGGCACAGCTGGTATTCCAGCAGACCGAGTCGCGCTTGCGCTCGGTGCAACCCCGTTTCATGTTTCCCCGGCAATGGGCCTGGCCGGCTTACACCGTGGCGCCGCTGTTGTTGTTCTGGTTCGCGCTGCTGTGGTTTGACTTCGACCAGCCGGTCTTTCAGCAGCCGTCGGCTGTGGCGCAAGGCTTGGCGCAGAAGCTGCGCGAGTTTGCCCGCGACTTTCAGGAAAAGGCCAGGGCCGAGGGGCTGCGCGAGAGCTTGAAACTTGGGCAGGAGTTGGAAAAGCTCGCCCAGAAAAATTTTGCCGACAATGCCAACGACGAACAGCTCAAGAAAGATTTAGCCGGCGTCAAGCAAAAGCTCGAAGCGGCGGGCAATTCCGGGCAGCAAACCCAATCCATCGCCGGCGCCGAGAGCGAGCAAAGTCTCAAGGATTTAAGAGCCGAGCTAGAGGCGGCACGCGACATGCTCAACCTTTCCGACGGCGTAAAAGCGCCGCAGCAGTGGATGGACCGATTAGCTTCAATGCCGCAGCTGCGCAAACAGCTCGACCGGGCGCGCCAAGAGCGCGACGACGGCAAGGGGCTGGGACAGCAGGAATTGCAGTCCCTGCTCGACCGTCTCGATCAACAGGTGGCGGGCGCCTTGGACCGGCGCGCGCTCATCGACGCTCAACAGTATCTTGAACAGATGATGCAGCAGGGCCAAGGCAAAGAGAATAACCAGGCCGCGCAAATGGCCGGCCGCGGCGAACAGGATGAACCCGGCGACGGCGTGCGCGAAAAAAATCACAGCAATCTGCCCGGCAATGAACCGGGGAAAAACGACGACAGACTCGGATCGCTGCCAGGATTCCGCGCCGACACGCGGACTCAGATCAAAGGACAACTGGGTGAAGGCGAGAGCAGCGGCGTGATGTTCAAAGCCAAGCCCACCCCCGGAAAGAGCGCGCTCGCGCCACAGGAGGTGGTCGCTGATTACCGGCACCAGGCGGAGCAGGAACTCAATTCGGAAAAGGTGCCGGCGGCGCTGAAAGAGACGGTGCGCAAGTACTTTCTGTCGTTGGAGGAGAGTAGGAAATAGCCAAGAAAATGGAGTAATGGAGTATTGGAGTGATCGGTCCGGAAGCAACACTCCAGGACTCCATCACTCCACTACTCCAGGGGAGTTTCATCATGGAATCGCTTGCGGATATCGAAGGACGCATCGACAGTGCGCGGCGCACTTTCGCCGAGGTCAAGGCGGAGATCGCCCGGGTCATCGTCGGCCATGAAGAATTGATCGAGGAGGTGTTTGTCGCGCTGGTATGCGGCGGTCATTGCCTGCTCGAAGGCGTGCCGGGGTTGGGTAAGACGTTGATGGTGCGTAGCCTGGGCGCGATTCTGAGCCTGAGTTTTTCACGCATTCAGTTCACGCCCGATCTCATGCCGGCGGATATCACCGGCACCAACATGCTGACCGACGATCCCTCGGGGCGCAAGCTATTTGAGTTTCAGCGCGGCCCGGTGTTCGCTCATGTGGTGCTCGCCGATGAGATTAACCGGGCGACGCCAAAGACCCAGTCGGCATTGCTCGAAGCGATGCAGGAGCAAGGCGTCACCGTCGGCGGCAAGCTGCACCTCTTGGAGAATCCTTTCATGGTCTTGGCGACGCAGAATCCCATCGAAATGGAAGGCACCTATCCGCTGCCCGAGGCGCAAGTGGACCGGTTCTTTTTCAAATTGATCTTGCAGTACCCGAGCCATTCGGAGTTGACGCGCATCGCCGATCTGACCACGGCAGCGCCGCCGGCGCCGTTGCGGGAAATTCTTGACGCCGACGGGATTCTGCAATTGCGCCAGTGGGTGCGCGAAGTGCCGCTCGCCGATGTCGTCAAGGACTACGCGGTGCGGCTGATCATGAGTACCCATGCCCAACAGGAGACAAACGGCGGTGCATCGTTGGCCCAGCGCTATGTCATTTACGGTTCGAGCCCGCGCGGTTTGCAAAGTGTCATTCTCGCTGCCAAGGCGCGGGCGCTGTTCGCCGGCCGGCCCAATGTCTCTGTCGAAGACATTCGCGCCTTGTTGCTGCCGAGTTTGCGCCATCGTTTGATTCTCAACTTGGAAGCCGACGCCGACGGCGTCAGTTCGGAGAAAATCCTGGCTGAATTGATCACCCATGTGGCGGAAGTGGCGTGAAGATGAGTTTGGCGTCGAGCGTCTCGGGTCTGGCGTCAATGACGCCGCGTGTTGCCGCGGCGCTGTCGAGGATCATGGGCGGCGTGCGCGGAAAGATTTCTCGCTCCGCTCGAAATGACGGCGGCAGTGCTGAGGAGAGTCAACACAGGGGGCGGTCTCAACACCAGACGCTGGACGCCAGACCGGAGACTCTATTCGACAGCGATTTCCTGCGCCGGCTCGAGCGACTCCGTCTGATCGCCAAGCGGCTGAGCTGGGCGGGAGCGAAGGGCGAGCATGCGGTGTCGCGCAAGGGTTTTAGCCTGGAGTTTTCCGATTACCGGCGCTACCAGCGCGGCGACGATCTGCGCTACATCGATTGGAATATTTACCGGCGTCTCGATCGCTTGCTGTTAAAAGTTTTCACCGCCGAGGAGGAGATGAATATTTATCTGCTGGTCGACACCAGCCGCTCCATGGCCGAAGGCAGCCCGGCCAAGCTCGACTACGCCAAGAAAGTCGCGGCGGCGTTGGGCTATATCGGTCTGAAAAATCTCGACCGAGTCGGCGGTGGGGCGTTCTCGTCTATCCTGCACAAGCCGCTGACCCTGGGGCGCGGGCGCAAGCAGATCCTCAGCATGTTCAGTTTCCTCACCAAGTTGTCCTGTACGGGTGAAACCAATCTGCGCGGCGCGATTCATTCCTTCACCAAGCTGTTCCCCCACGCCGGCTTGGTCATTGTCGTCAGTGATCTGTTCGATCCCAGCGGCTGGCGCGCTGCGCTGGAAGAGCTCTCCGGCAAGAATTATCAAGTCTTGCTGGTCCATATCGTCGACGAAGCCGAGTTGAAACCTAAAGCCTGGGGCGACGTCGCGCTGGTGGACGTTGAGGCGGGGAGCGAGCGCAAGTTCTTTCTCGACGCCGATTTGGTGCGCCGCTTCGAACAGGAGCTGGCGGATTATTTTAAAGAAATCGAAAACCTCTGTGCCAGCCGCAAGATCGACTATCTGCGCACGACGACTCAATTGCCCTTCGACGAGTTCGTGCTCCAGACGCTGCGCCGGGTGAGCAGCGTGGCCTGACCTATGCTTTGGGGATTGCCAGCCGCGCTGTTGTTACTCGCCGGGGCGATCCCGCTGATCCTGTTTTTGCATAGCTTGAAACCACGCGGCCTGAAGATCGCCACGACGACGATGTTTATCTGGCAGCGGGTGCTGCGCGAGCGGCCGCTGGGCACGCGCTTGGGTTGGCTGCTCCGCAAAAACCTTCTGCTCATTCTCCAATTGCTCGCCGCCCTGGCGCTGATTCTCGCCCTCGCCGATCCGTCGCTGCTGCACATCGGCCAGCGCTCGGGCGACATGGTCGTCGTGCTCGATTTAAGCGCGAGCATGAAGGCCGGGGGCAAAAGCGGCAGCCGCATCGATGGCGCGCGCCGAGAATTCAGTGCGCTCATCAATGGACTCTCATCCGAACAAAAAATGCTCGTCATCGGCGCCGGCGCCGAGCCCCGCCTGATGGCGCCGTTTACCGCCGACAAGCGGCGGCTGCGCGAGCTGGCGCGGACATTGTCGGCCACGGATGGTCCAGGGAAAATTAAGGAAGCGATTCTGTTCGCTCATAGTTTTCTCAAGCGTGGCAGCGCCGACCATGTGACGGTGATCAGCGATGGCGCCTTCGCCGGCGCCGAGGAATTTGTCGCCGCCGCGCCCCATCTGCGTTTTGTCAAAGTTACCGGCGGCGGCGAAAATGTCGGCAATGTTGGCATCGTGGGCTTCGAAGTGCGCCGCCAACCCGAGCGCGCGGCGCCGGCGGAGATCCTGGTGCATGCGCGCAACTATACGGCCAAAGCGGTGCGCGTGCCGCTGGCGCTGTCCCTTGACGATCGGCAAATCTTGCGCGCAGAGATCGACATCGGCGCCGACGACCGGCGCGTGCTGATTTATCCGTTTGAGGGTGCGCTCGTGGGGAGATTGGTGGCGCACATAGATCTCGCCGACGATTTCGCCACCGACAACCGCGCTTATCTGGCGGTGACGGACACGCCGCCGTTGCGGGTGCTTTACGTCGGCCCCGGCAATCCCTATTTGAGTAACTTATTTCGTTTTTTCGCTAACATTGAGCTGACGACGCTGCCGCGCTGGGATGATGGCGCGGCGCAGATGCAGAGTAAGTTCGACGTGGTGATTGGCGATCGCGTCGCGCTGCCGGCGCTAACCCAAGGCAACTTTATTTTTATCGATACCCTGCCGGAGAAGTCGCCACTGGCGCGGCAAGCAGCAATCGCCAACCCGCGGCTACTCCTGCCGCTGGCGAAGCACCCGCTCACCGATGGACTCAACTTGGCCGACCTGCAAGTGCGCGAAGCCGTGCCGTTGCGTGAAAATGGTACCGGTGTCGCGCTGGCGCGCATAGCCCAAGGGCCGCTGCTTTACGCATTCGAATCTGCCAAGCTGCGGCTAGTCTATCTTGGCTTTGACTTGCTCCAGTCCGATCTGCCGCTGCGGGTGGCGTTTCCAGTGTTGTTTCACAATATCTTTGAGTGGTTTCAGCCCCAGCGTTTGGAGTTTCCGGGGCAAAGCGCGCGCGCCGGCGCGCCGTTCAAAATCAGCGCGGCGCAGTCTGACGCCGCGGTGGAAATCACCATGCCGAGCGGCAAGAAAGAACTGCTGGCGAGGGGTGGTTCGTTGGTCTTCACCGATACCCTGGAGGCCGGTTTCTATGCATTCAAAGACGGCCAGCGCGAAGGCCAGTTCGCCGTGAATCTACTCGACGAAGCGGAATCGCAGATTGTCCCCCGATGGAACGCCGGTGCATCGACGGCAACAACCGACACAGCGGCGTGGGTTGAGCGCGGCTGGTCTTTGTGGCCGATGCTGCTCGGCGCCGTTGTGCTTCTGCTCGGCGCGGAAACTCTCTTGGCATATCGCCAGGGGCTGTCGATGTATCCGCTACTGATGCGCGCGGGGGCGTTGGCGGCACTCGCTGTGGCGCTGGTCAATCCGCGCTGGTTTCAGCCGACCGCGGCTCTCGATGTGATTTTCGGCGTCGATCTATCGCGCAGCGTTGGTCAAGAGGCACAGGAAAAGGCGCGCGTGGTTCTTGAGTTTGCCGACGGTCTGAAAAAAACCGCAACGCGCACCGGGCTGTTGTCTTTTGGCGGCGCCCCGGAGTGGGAGTTTCCGCCGCGCGAGGTGATTCCACCGGCGGAGTTCTCGACCCACCGGGACCGCGAGCAAAGCGATATCCAAGCCGCGCTGCAAGGCGCGGCGGCGCAGATCGGCGAAGGGCGGCAGGGGAGAGTATTGCTCATCTCCGACGGCAACGAGAACCGCGGCGAGACCGCGCGGGTGCTGCCGTTCTTGCGCAGCCAAGGCGTGCAGGTGTGGACGCTGCCAGTCGGCTTGTCGCGCGGCCGCAATGAGATCTATCTGGCCGACCTGACTTTGCCGCGCCAAGTCGACAGCGCCGAGAGCTTCGAGATTCGCGGCGCGATTGAGAGCCTGCGCGAAGCGCCGGCGCGGCTGCGCTTGTTGCGCGACGGCGTGCTTTCCGCCGAGCGGGAGCTGCGCTTGGGCGCCGGCAGCAATAACGTTTCCTTCCGTGACACGCTCCGCGAGCGCGGCAATCATCGCTACGAGCTCTTGGTCGAGTCGGCGGACGATACTCTGGCGGAAAATAATTTGCTCCAAGGCGTGGTCGAAGTGAAGGGGCCGCCGCGGGTGCTTTTGCTCTCGGCGCAGAAAGACAGCCAGCAAATTCTTTCTCGAGTCTTGCAAGTACAAGGCTATGCCGTGGTGGCGGCGGCGCCCGAGGGCCATGCACTTTCGCTCGCCGAGCTCGCTGCTTTCGATTTATTGGTCCTCGACAATGTGCCGGCATTTCAACTGACCCATGCGAAAATGGAGAGTATCGAAAAATATGTGCGCGACTTTGGCGGCGGATTACTGGTCGTCGGCGGCTCGCAGAGTTATGGCGCCGGCGGTTACTACCGCACGCCGCTGGAGCGCATCTTGCCGGTCGACATGCGGCCACCGGCGAAATTGGAAATGCCTCATGTGGCTCTGCTGTTTGTCATCGATAAATCCGGCAGCATGGGCTCCGGCGGCGAAGGCAGCACCAAGCTCGATCTCGCCAAGGCCGCCGCCATCGCCGCCGCGGATATCATGAACCCGACGGATCAAGTGGGCATACTCGCCTTCGACGCCAGTTGGGATTGGGCGCTGCCGTTTCGCCAAGTGGGCAAAGGCGAGTGGATCACCGAAAAGCTGGCCAATCTGCAATCTGACGGCGGGACAGATTTGTATAAGGCGATGGTCGAAGCTCATCGCGGTATCGCCGGCAAGACGGCGTCGATCAAACATGTGATCGCGCTCTCCGACGGCCTCACCGACAAGTCGGACTTTCAGGCGCTGGTGGCCAAGATGGCGCGTGACGGCATTACCGTTTCGACGGTGTCCATCGGCAGCGACGCCGACGTGAAGCTGATGGCGGAAATCGCCAAAGAGGGCAAGGGGCGCGGCTATGTCGCTCTCGATCCACAGACCATCCCGCAGATCTTTACGACCGAGACGCTTTTGATCTCGCGCGATTTGCTGATCGAGAAACCGGTGGTGCCGGCCATCGTCGCCGCCACCGGAGCGCTCAAAGGCATTCCGCAAAATAATTTGCCGGCGCTGCGCGGCTATGTGCTCACCTACCCCAAGCCGCGCGCCGAGCTGCTCATGCGCGTCGACAAAGACCCCTTGCTGGTGTCCTGGCGTTACGGCCTCGGCCGGGTGACGGCGTTCACCTCAGATTTGAGCGGGCGCTGGGGCAAGGATTGGGTCGGCTGGAGCGCCTTTCCCCAGTGGGCTAGCCAGATCGGCCGCGATACCATGCGGAAAATTCTCGACGGCAAAACGCGCGTCGATTTTCACGGCGACGGCGACGCGGTTAAAGTGGTCGGCGATTTAGTCGCACAGGACGGCAGGTTTTTGAATCATTTAAAACTCAAGGCGACCATCGCCGCGCCCAATCAAACGAGCCGGGAACAGCCGCTGCAGCAAAGCGCGCCGGGGCGTTACGAGGGCAAGTTTACACCGGCGCAGCGGGGCATTTATTTCGTCACGATTTACGCCGAGGGTGACGCCGGCGCGGCGCCGTTGCCGGTGGCCACCGTGCCGTACATCGCGCCCTATCCCAAAGAGTACCGCGAGCTGAAGCCCAACTTGGCGCTGCTCAGCCGCCTCGCCGAGGCAACCGGCGGCGAAATGCTCGACCCGGAAAGGTTTCACGACGGCCTCAAGCGGCTCTACACGCCGACGCCGGGGGAAAGTTCCCAGCGGCGAGAGACCTGGTGGCCATTGGCCGGCGCAGGGCTTCTATTGTTTCTCGCTGATCTCGTGCTCCGCAGTTGGCCGCGCAAGGCTGTCCTGGGGGTTTAAGATCGTCATCGAATATGTCGCCGAACAAACCCAAAGCCGCGGCCGTCAAAGCCGAAGAGATCGTCGATACCAGCTGGTTAAAGAGATTGGACGACGAGAAGTTTTTCGACCGAGTGTATGGCGGAAGTAAGTAATAGAACCTAGCCATCCACCCTGGAGGAAAATTGACACCGTATTCGACAACTCTGACCGCTTTGGATGATGAATTGTCCGATTGCTGCGTAATTCATCGGCCAATTGAATGCTATACGCTTATCGCCGGCGCTCGCTGCCGCTCCTAATGCGGAGACGCTCGTAAGAAAAAAATTCTTTAATTTCAACGAGTTTTGTGATTATATACTCGAGCAGTGAGTCTGCTGAGCTATCCCTTCGTTGATTATCCGTTCGACCCATAAAGTCCTGGTATTTGCCTTGCATTACTTTGCCTGTGACATGCGTCTAATAAGAGAGTCCGGCATCTGGTTAAGGAGAACTCGATAGACAACTGACAAACATCCTAGGAAGCAAACTGAGCTAATCCGCATCGGGAGGGAGAAGCCATGAGCCCTGGAGATCATCTCAAAACTACCAAACCGATCCGCTCGCAGAAGACCGGGACGATCTTGCCGCGGGACGGGACCTTTGTTCGGGCCGTCGAGAATATGGGACGGCAGTTAATTCTGGTCAATTTCGGACCGGCCGGCGAAGAGTACTTGTTCCCGGACGAAATTACGCCGGAACCTTATAAAGCATAAATCCTCGCCAACTACGTAGATCCGATCCGTCACACTCCTGGCGCATGCTGGGAGCCCCGGTAATTTCGTCGATTGATGGTTCTTCATCGTTCCCGGCTCCTTTGGAATCTGCTAAGCGTATTTGATAGAAACTCATTATATCATTACGCGGAGGTGGGCCATGAGCGAGCGAACGATCAAGGGCTATCATGCTCATATTTATTACGATCCTAAGCGGACTCGTGCCGCCGCGGAGAAGGTGCGTGCTGGACTGGCGCACTTCAACGTCCAGTTGGGCAGTTGGCATGACGAGCCGGTGGGGCCGCATCTCGATGCCATGTACCAAGCGGTGTTTATCAACGAAGAGTTTGCCAAGGTCGTGCCCTGGTTGATGCTTAATCGCGAGGGGCTTTCGGTGTTGGTGCATCCTTCCACCGGCGATGGCTATGGCGATCACATGGAGCGGTCGCTTTGGCTCGGCGAGCGCCTGAAACTCAATGAGACTGTGTTGAAGCGCGCTCACTGAGGATTCCCGGTGACGGCATGAAACGCATACACTGCTCCATGGACCCGCTGATGATTGGCCATTTGAAAAACGTCTTGGCAACCTTCGGGATTAAATGTGTGACCAAGAAGATGGACCTGATCAGCGCCGCGGGGCAATTGCCGCCCACCGAGTGCTGGCCGGAGCTTTGGGTGGTGGAGGAGGAGAAGGTCGCAAAGGCCAAAGCGATTCTTAAGAAAACTTTGGCGCCCCTGGCGTCGGTCAAGAAGGTTTGGGTTTGCAAAAACTGCGATGAAAAGATCGAAGGGCAGTTCTCCGAGTGCTGGAACTGCGGCTGCGATCCCTCCGGCGCCGTAGCGAGCGGCGTGGTTCAATCAGCATCCCGTTCGCGTGCTAGCCGTTAAATTCATTCCCTTACCTGTTCAATGTCAACAAGATCGTGCCGGCGACGCCCATAGACGGCGGTGGAAGCGAGGGCGACGAGCTGGGCGGAGAAGTCCATAGCGATCGGGTGGTTTCGGGTTACGAGTTTTGGGTATGGCGGAGAAATAGCGTGAGCCATTGAGATACATTTAGCTGAAGTAGCGTTACCGTTCCATTCGATGGCCGGTTTGACCCGCTGCCGAGCGGATGTTAGAAGACGCGAGAGTTTGGCGTCCGGATGACGGAACGCGCTCGCTGCGCAATCATCAAATAATAAATTTACCGGGAGTTTTCATGGAGTATCGCCAATTGGGCAATTCGGGTGTCCGTGTATCCGTGGTCGGGCTGGGCACCAACCGCTTCGGTTCGCCGGAGGTACAACAGGCCGAGGTTCACACGATCATCGATGCCTCGGTCGAGACCGGCGTCAATTTTCTCGATACCGCCGACGTTTATAATGACGGCGCATCGGAGACGACCCTAGGCCATGCGCTCAAGGGGCGTATGGATAAATTTGTCGTCGCGACCAAGTTCAATTTCCCGAGAAAAACCAGCGCCAACAGCTGGGGCGCGTCGCGCTATCATATGATGCAGGCGGTGGAGCAGAGTTTGCGCCGCTTGCAGAGCGATCATATCGATCTTTTTTATTGCCACCGCTGGGACGACACCACGCCCATCGAAGAGACGCTGCGCGGTCTCGACGATCTCGTGCGCATGGGAAAAGTCTGTTACATCGGCGCGTCGTTGTATGCGTCCTGGCAGTTGGCCCACGCTAACGTGATGGCGGAGCTAAGAGGGTGGTCCCGTTTCGTCGTCTTGCAGTCGGAGTACAACATGCTCAATCGCGGCGTCGAGCGCGAAGTCTTGCCGTTCTGCCAGGCCCATGACGTTGGCTTTGTCCCTTACTATCCGCTCGCCGGCGGTTTTCTCACCGGCAAATACGAGATGGGCAAGCCGCCGCCACCGGGCTCGCGCGGCGAGTCGGTCAAGCTCGTGCAAAATCTCATGGTCGAGCGCAACTATAATTGGGTGAACAAACTTAGCGCCTGGGCGAAAGATCGCGGCCGCGGCGTCAATGAATTAGCCCAGGCGTGGCTGTTGGCGCAGCCGAGGGTCTGCTCGGTGATCACCGGCGCCAAGCGCGTCGATCATGTCACCAGCAACGCGAAAGCAGCCGACTGGCATCTGACGGCGGCGGAGCTGAAAGAGCTCGACGGGATTCTGCAGGGGTAATTGACACAACCATAGCGGCGATGCCGATTCGGAATTTTGGCCGCAAAGAGCGCAATAATGAATATCCGAATTGTCGGGTCTTATTTGCCAACCGCTTGCTATTTTAACCGATCCTACGATTCTGAGTTTCAATCAAATCACGAACGGCAGAAACAGCTGCGCTGCGTCGCTGGATTTCTCGCGCTTCGGAGCCTTGGCCAGCTGACCAATTTCCTGCTCCAGCCAGCGGATATATTGGCGCTGGGTGTGGCGTTTGTCGATCGCAGCGATGCACAGTTCGCGCACCGACTCGGCGTAGTCCGGCCACCGTTCGCGCATCATGCGCGGCATTTTTATGTAGGTCGGGGGGTCGTCCAGGAATAGCGGGTCGCGGGCTAAGGTCCAGATATCGCACTGGGTTTCGCCGCTGGGGATGCGATCGGGATCGACACTGCGGTTGCCGTAACGCTCGCCGTAGGCTAGGCCTTGCACCAGATGGGTCAGTTCATGGCCGATGGTGTGGTAACTAACCTTGCGTACGCGCAATCTGATTACGAGCCGGTATAGCTCGCCTTTGCGGTAGATCACCGTGGCGCTGCCCAGATGTTTGCGCGTGTAGCCGATGGTGATCGCCGCGTCCTTCAACTCAGGAAAATAGCCGAGCGCGCGTTGGACCATCTCCAAAGTGCGGCGCGTCAGGCGCTGTTTCATCTGCGGCGTGAGTCTAAGCGGCATGATTTATTAGGTTTTCACTGCAACCTTGCACGGCGGGTCGTTAGTGTCATAATGCCCGAGCTATTAAATGAAGTCACTTCGCGGGCGGGGATTACCCCGTCCTGACCGACGGGGATGATCGCCCCCTTTGGAAAACCCATTTAGTTGTGCCCGCTTCACGAGGCGGGGTCGAAAAATATTACGGACAGTTATGGCAGACGAAATTAACCAGAACAAGGAAAATCCGCCGTTTCACTGCGGTTACATCGCCATCGTCGGCCGGCCCAACGTCGGCAAGTCGACCTTGCTCAATCAAATCCTCGGTGAAAAGGTCGCCATCGTCTCGCCCAAACCGCAGACCACGCGTAATCGCATCACCGGTATTCGCACGACGGCGGCGTCGCAAATCGTTTTTCTCGACACGCCGGGGATTCATTCCGGCCATTCGTTGATGAACCGGCGCATGGTCGATACCGCGCTACAGACCTTGGACGAAGTTGACGGCGTCATCTGGCTGCTCGATGCCCATGACAAAATCAAGCAGGAAGAAGAGCGCATCGCCGAGACCCTGCGCGGCGTCGAGACTCCCGTGCTGATCCTCATTAACAAAATCGATTTAGTCTCCAAGGGCAAGCTGTTGCCGTTGATGGAGCGTTGCGCCCAGTTGCTGCCGGACAAAGAGATCGTGCCGGTGTGCGCGCTCAAGGGTGACGGCGTCGATTTGGTATTATCGATGGTCGAGAAGTGGCTGCCGGAAGGGCCGCCGTTTTTTACCGATGGCGAGTACACCGATCAGTCGGAGCGCTTTCTCGCCTCCGAGATTGTTCGCGAAAAGGTTTTTTTGCTGACCCGCGAAGAGATTCCCTACGGCGTGGCGGTGACCATCGACGAATTCACCGAAAAGACCGAGAAAAATCTCATCGTCATCGCCGCGACCATCCATACCGAACGCGATTCGCACAAAGGCATCTTGATCGGCAAGCGCGGCGCCATGCTCAAGGAGATCGGCCAGCGGGCGCGCGAGGAGCTGGAGAAGATTTTAGGCTGCCGGATTTTTCTCGAATTGTTCATTCGTGTCGATCCGGACTGGACGCAGAATCCCAATTCACTCGCCGAGATGGGACTGTGACATGATCCGGCCAATGCCCAAGGCGCTCCCTGAATCGCGCGAATTGCCGCGCCATTTGCCGATCGTCGCGATCGTCGGCCGGCCCAACGTCGGCAAGTCGACGTTTTTCAACCGGCTGGTAGGCGAACGGCGGGCGATTGTCGACGATCTGCCAGGCGTGACCCGCGACCGTAACTATGCCGAAGCGATCTGGGCCGGCAGAAAGTTCTTGCTCGTCGATACCGGCGGGCTGGAGTCCGAGAGCGCCGGCAAGTTGGCAGAGAACGTCCAGGCGCAGAGCCATTTGGCGGTGGCGGAAGCCGACGTCATCATGTTCCTGCTCGACGGCAAGGGCGGACTCAATCCGCTGGACGCCGATGCGGTGGGCCGTTTGCGCCAAACCGACAAGCCGGTTTTCTTCGCGGTCAACAAACTCGACTCGCGCCAGCGCGAAACCAATCTCTACGAATTTTATGCACTCGGTCTGGACAAGCTTTATTCGATCTCCGCCGAACACGGCTTAGGCATTCCCGATCTGATGGACGATGTGGTGCAACATCTTGTGCCCAACATCGACAGCGAAGAAAGCGAAACGACGAATCAACGCCCGCCGCTGCGGGTCGCCATCGTCGGCCGGCCCAATGTCGGCAAATCGACCTTGACCAATCGTTTGCTGGGCTTCGAGCGTTCGGTGGTAGATCCCACGCCGGGGACGACCCGCGATGCCGTCGACACGCCCTTCGAATTGCGCGGCGAGCCTTGCGTGCTCATCGACACCGCCGGGATTCGCCGCAAAGCGCGCATCGACGACCGCATCGAACGTTTCAGCGTCAGCCGTTCGCTCAACGCCGTCGATCGCGGCGATTTAATTATTCATATTCTCGACGGCCCGGAGAACGTCACCGATCAGGATGCGCAGATCCTGAGCTATGCCGTGCAGCGCGGCAAGGCGATCTTGTTGGTGGTCAACAAGTGGGATGTGGTGCGGCAAACCGGCGGCGACACCGATAAATACCGCGACGAAATAAATTACCGCTTGGCGTTTCTCGAATATGTGCCGATCGTGTTCATCTCGGCGGCGACCGGTTTTGGTGTCCGTAAAATGCTCGAAACCGCGGCGCGGCTGGTGCAAGTGTACCGACGCAAAGTGTCGACCTCTTCGCTCAACCAAGCGCTGCAAGAGATCGTCCAGGCTCACACCGTACCGCTTTTTCGCAACCATCCGGTGAAGTTTTACTATGGCACGCAGACCGGCGTCGCGCCGCCGACATTTACGTTCTTTGTCAATAAGCCGGACGGCATCCTGGAAAGTTATCAAAAATATCTGGTCAATCAGCTGCGCCAACAGTTGGGCTTTATCAATGCGCCGATTCGGCTGCACTTTCGCGCCCGGCGCGAGCCGTCAACGATTAAACGAAGAGGCAACTCGCCCAAGCGATCGCGCTCGGCAAAATAGTCCAGCGCAGCTAGTTGATACCGGTTGGCGCATGACCTCAAATTGCGCCATGCGGTAAAAAGTTCGGAAAAACAACAGCTTTGACTTGATCGGCGGATCATTTTCGTCCATCGCCTAGCCTTCGCCGGACATTTATTTTATCATTCCTGACTCGTTGGTAGTGGGCGTGGTTTGACAAAGCGCGGACGAACATGATTCAGCCTTGGTTATCATTTGCTAAAGGAGCCGCATCGGCAGCGCTGCGAGGCGAGCATGCGCCGTGGCTGGCGTTGGCGCGCGTCAAAGGACTGGGCTGCGTGAGCTGCAAAAAGCTCGTCGCCCACTTTGGCGATCCGACCCGAGCCTTAGCGGCGGCGCCGAGCGAGCTTGCCGCTATCGAAGGCCTGCAACGCGATGCCATCGACGGCATTGTCGGTTTTTCTCAGTGGGCCGAAGTAGACAGTGATCTCCAGCGCATTCGCAGTGCCGGCATTACCCTGGTGCGTTATACCGACGCCGATTATCCGGCGCGGCTACGCACCATCGCCGATCCGCCGCTGCTGCTTTACGTCAAAGGAGCTTTGACCGGCGCCGACGACAAGGCGGTGGCGATCGTCGGCTCACGCAGCGCCAGCGATTATGGCCGGCGCGTGG
>JBGTCC010000535.1:0-2886 GCA_041749055.1 Thermodesulfobacteriota bacterium
AGCGCTCGCGCCTCCAGATCGCGACACTCATCCTGCGCGGCGCGAACTTCCTGCTCCTGGACGAGCCGACGAACAATCTCGACCTGGCCTCGATCGAGGAGCTCGAAGAGGCGCTGCTCGACTTCCCAGGGGCGATCCTGACGATCTCCCACGACCGTTACTACCTGGACAAGCTGTGCACCCGCATCATCGAGCTCAACGACGGCATCGTCCGGGACTATCCTGGCGGGTTCTCCTATTATGACGCCAACCGCGAGAAGGGCACGGAACTGACGATCCGGCCCCCGGCTCCACCGGTCGCGGCGCCGGTTCGGAGGCGGTAGACGGTGTTCGAACCAGCGTCTGCCGGTCGCCAGGGGCTCACGGCCAACCATTCCGAAGTGGGCTCTAAAGACGCTATCCGGGCGCAATACCAGTAACCCGGGATTCCACACGATAAACGCTTGTATGAGCGGTCAGGAAGACGCTGGAGAACGCTGGGCCGCCGAAGGCGATGTTGGCGGGGATCTCGGGGACGGCGAGCACGCCGAGCACGGTGCCGTCCGGCTCGATCACCCAGACACCGCCCTTGCCCGTTGTCCAGAGGCGGCCGTCGCGGTCGACTTTCATGCCGTCGGGCACGCCAGGTTTGTGCTTTGCCCATGCCGTGCCGTTGAACAGCACTCTGCCGTTCTCAATGGTTCCATCCGCTTTGACATCGAAAACCATCCACACCGCGTTGGCCGGGTCGGCGTTGCTGATGTAGAGCTTCTTCTCATCCGGCGAGAACGCGATGCCGTTGGGCGCTTTGATGTCCTTGGTGAGCAGCGTGAGCTTGCCGTCCTTGGAATATTTGTAAACGCCTTGGAACGGGATCTCTTTGCGCGGGTCGTCATAGGACTGCGGTAAACCGAAGGGCGGATCGGTGAAGTAAAGATCGCCGTTGGATTTGAACACGAGATCGTTGGGGCTGTTGATGCGTTTGCCTTCGTAACGGGCGACGAGGGTGATCTTTTTGCCGTGCTTTTCCAAGCGGCCGATGCGCCGGTCGCCATGCTCCGCCGACACCAGGCGGCCTGCGGGATCGTAGGCAAGGCCGTTCGATCCCGGCTCCGGCCCGTCGAAGGGCGCTTTGCCGGTGTAGCCGCTCGGCTTCAAAAACACGCTGGTGCCTTTGCCCGCTTGCCATTTGATTATTGAATTGGCCGGGATGTCGGAGAACAGCAGATAGCCTTCCTGGCGATTCCACACCGGGCCTTCCACCCACCGGCGATGACTGACGATTCTTTCAATCTTGACATTGAGCGGCACGAGCTTGTCGAACAGAGGATGGACGCGAATCACTTCAATCTCTTGCACCGGCTTGACCGGCTGCGGTTGCGCGCCGCCATCGAGCGGATTTATCAGCGCGGCAAAGGTGGCGGCGAGTACGCCAAAGAGTTGCCAAAACTTGATCATGATTATCTCTCCTATGCGGACTGCCGAGAATCACCGGTATGCTCAACGGCCGGTTACGGGTCATTTTGTGCTCCTTAACTTCGCTTGGGAGAGAGCGCCAACTGTCGTGTCAGGTTGAATACCCGGAATATTCAACGCCATGCGATATAGCGTGTTCTGCGCCGTAATATAAAGCGTCTTGCCGTCGGCGCCGCCCCAGGCGAGGTTGTGCGGGCTTTTCGGTGTTTTGATGGTGCCGAGATGTATGCCTTCGGCGTTGATCACCCAGATGCCGCCTGGGCCGCAGACGTAGAGATTGCCGCGTTGATCGACCTTGATGCCGTCGATGGCGTCTTCGCCGGGCGCTTGAGTCATGTCGAAGAAGACTTTGCCGTTGGCGGCGTGGCCCTGGGCGTCGATGTCATAGCGCATGACAACTTTTTTCTCCGGGTCCCAGTTGCCGACATAGAGATAATTTTCATCGGGCGAGAAGGCGATGCCATTGGGGCCCTTCAAGTCGCTGCTGATCAGTTTCAGCTTGCCGTCTTTCAGACTGAAGACGCCGCTGTAGGGCAACTGCTTGCGCGGGTCGTCGTAGAACTTCGGCAGACCGAAGGGCGGATCGGTGATGAACAGCGCGCCGTCGGAGCGGTAGACGAGATCGTTGGGGCTGTTGAGCCGCTTGCCTTCGAACTTGTCGGCCAGCACCGTGACGCGGCCGTCTTTCTCCACGCGCACGACGCGGCGATTGCCATGCTCGTTGATCGTCAGCCGGCCTTGCTTGTCGAGGGTGAGGCCGTTGGACCCCGGTTGGCCGTATTCGCCAACGTCTTTGCCGGCGTAGCCGCTGTTGATTTTGAAGACTGAGAGATTTCCATCAGGCTGGTATTTATAAATCGAGTTGGCATTGGGATCGCTAGAGAGGAGATACCCAGGCTTTACCCAAATCGGCCCTTCGATGAATTGAAATCCTTCGGCGAGCTTAAAAATCTTCGGATTGAGCGGCACGATGGCATCGATGGCCGCATCGGCGCGCTCGACATTCACGTTGACTTCCTGCGGCGCCACGGCGAAGGGGCCGGCGGCGACTTTGTGAAATTCCAATCTGGCGTAACGCATCCAGATATAATTTGTCGGTGGCTGCGACAATGGGCCGTTGGCGCCGAAGATAGCCAGCTGAATTGTCTGGCCCGGCTTGACGCCGCGGCCGATGACTAATCGATTCTCTGCGTTCCAGCCTTTGATCACCGAGCCGCCGCTCTGGCCGGCGGCGCGGGGCAGTTCGCCGTCCACCCAGATTTCAGCGTAGTCGTCGAGTGAAGTCGTAAAGACGACAGTCGCGCCGGTGGGATTGAAGCTGCCGATGCGTTCGGGAACGGTGATCTTGATTCGGTACCAATTGAAGGCGAGCCTGCCATGGGTGCGCCGCTTGTCGAGAGTCGTTGCATCGATGACCTGCCATTTCGAGTC
>JBGTCC010000536.1:0-2878 GCA_041749055.1 Thermodesulfobacteriota bacterium
GGACATTTTCCTCAAACAGCAAGAACACAAAAAAGAGATGGAGATGGCGGTGCGGGGGGACGCTAAGATGACGGGCGACGGTTTTAGGCACGCGCCGATTCATATCATGGTGTTGGGCGATCCCAGAGTGAAAGAGACCTATCCGGTCAGAACCATGCTGGACAAAGCCGAGTCCCATTTCTACACCGGCCTGGCGAGCGCCACCTTATTAATTCACCTTGCCGCCACTTCGCTCGGCTTAGCCACCCAGTACGTGAGCGATGCCAGCTCGGTATATATGGAAACAATGCTGAAGGTTTTGCTCGGCGTTCCCGAGCCGCTCAAAATCTATCATCTTATCCCGCTCGGATACGCCAGCCGGCCCATTCCTGCCAGGCCGCGGCGAGAGGTCGATGAGATGACCCACTATGAGCACTACGATATGGCTAAGTATAGAGATGATAAAGAGTTCCAAAAATTCGTCATGACCGCGAGCCGGCGCGGGTATTACGGCAAGAGAACGTGGGTCGAAGACGACACCAATCAAACCACAAATCCCGAATCGCCGAAACAGTAACTATAACCAATTACAGAGACCGAAAATGCCGGAAACGAGGACGAAGGAATGGCTCAGACGATGAACGCACGCATGATGCGGACCAAGATGGGGTTGGAAGTTGCCGCGGAACTCTTTAGCCGGCGAATGTTCGCCATGGGAAACGTGCTGTCACTATCGATAACCGCGGGAAGTGATGAGCCGCAATTTTCGCGCTTGGCCTTTGGCTTCAACGGCGATTTGTTGGGTGGCATGAGAGCGCCGATCGAGGTGGGGGAAAAGCGTGTCGATGTCGCTTACGTCAATCCGTCGCCCGTCGTCACCATGGCTTATCGCGGGCGAGGCTTTTACAAGAAAAAAATGCCTTTAAGAGCTTTGGCTACGTTTCCGTCTTGGGACCGGATTGCCTTCGCTGTCAGGCGCGATCTAAAGATCCATTCTCTTGGGGATATCGCACGCAGACAAATCCCGCTGAGAATATCGACGCGTTCCTTCGGTGTCGATAACACGACGCACTACACGGTGTCCAAGATTCTCTCGCTTTGCGGGCTTTCGTTCGCTAAGATCAAGCGGTGGGGAGGGAGTTGGGAAGAATGTCCTTGGCCATCGTTTCCGAAACGGAAAGAGAGTATCCGCCGGGGAGAAGTCGATGCCGTATTCGACGAGGGACTGCATTGCTGGTTGGACGATGCTTTGGCTTGCGGCTTTGAAGTATTGCACCTCGACTCGAATGTGCTGAGAGCCCTCGAGACGATCGGCTATCGGCGCGCTCTCATTCCCCGCGCTAGGTATAAAAAGCTCGCGGAAGATATTCGCACGGTCGATTTTAGCGGCTGGCCGCTCATTACCCACCGCTGGCTCGACAACGACATGGCGTACTCGATATGCGAGGCGATTGACGCCAGGAAAAGGGTCATTACGATAGACGATAAAAAGCCATTGAACATGAAAAATATCTGCCGCAGTACCGAGGCGGGACCGCTGCACATACCGCTTCACCCTGGCGCCAGGAGGTTTTATCGTGACAAAGGCTATCTATGATTAATGGGAAATACTTTCGCCCGAGAGAAACTAGATTCGATCCAACGCTAAAGGAGGAATAATGGCAAGGCAACTCAATGCTGGAGATCCATTTCCAGAGTATCGGGTTCAGACCGCGGGTGGCCGTACCCTTCATGTTCCGCATGATCTTTCGGGCGAATTTTCCGTTCTGATCTTTTATCGCGGCAGCTGGTGACCTTACTGCCTTCGGCAGTTAGCCGACTTCCAATCGCATATCGAAGAATTCAAAAAGGAAAATGTCGATGTGGTGGCTCTTTCCGTCGATCCCCCGGACAAAGCGAGAGAAACCGTCGACAAACTGCAACTCACTTTTCCCGTGGCTTACGGCCTCGAGGTGCCGCGCGATGCCGACAAAGTCGGCGCCTTTTGGGAAGAGCGCAGAAAGATCATCCATGCGACCAATTTCATTCTCGATTCGGATAAAAAAGTCTGCGATGCGTCCTACAGTATCGGACCCATAGGCCGCATCACTGCCGCCGATGCCTTAAGTCACATCCAATTCTTCAAGAAGAGAAAGGCAGCGCCGAAATAATTAGACATCTCAACCGGTCTTTCACCCATGCACTGGGTTAGGAACCGATTGGGGGACAAAATCGTTTATAGCTCACTGATGCGGCGCCAGTATGGCCGCAATTAGATCGTATTCATGTCCGACGATCCAGGGGTACCTATGACGCGGGAAAAACACAACGGGCGCGCCGCCCGTCAAAGAGAGAATTCTACTTTCCGAGTTCGCTTGGCCATCATGGTCGCTAGCAGTTTCCTTTGCCTAACCCTTTCCGTGGCGGACGCACAATTGGGTCCCAAAGACGGAGCAAATCTGCCGCCTACCGATCTGGAGAGGGTCAAAATCGGCGACACCGCGCCGGATTTTACGCTCGAGAGTATGGACGGACGAAGAATAACTCTTTCGCAAGTCTATCCTAACAGTAATGTCGTATTGGTGTTTTATCGCGGCCAATGGTGACCCTACTGCACACAACAGCTCGGCGAGCTGAAGGGTCTTTTGACCGCAGAAGAAAAGAATCGGGTTCAAATCCTCGCGGTCAGCATCGATAGTCATAACGACTCCAAAAAATTCGTGCAAAAACTCAGAGAGCGATTTCCCGGCGATCTCGACTTTCCGCTTCTCGAGGACAAGGACCACAAGGTAATTGACCGCTATGGCATTCTCAATCCGAACAGCAACGGCTGGCCGCACCCCTCGACTTATGTCCTCGACAAACAGGGAGTCGTGCGCTGGCGCTTTATCGAAACCGACTTCAGGAAACGACCCGCCAA
>JBGTCC010000537.1:0-4485 GCA_041749055.1 Thermodesulfobacteriota bacterium
CGAAGTTGTCGGTGACGTAGGCATAGCTTTGGCGCAGCAGCTCGGCGTCCGCGATGCCCAGGTATTTGCCGATCAGCCGTTTAGTGAAATCTTCGTTGGCGCTGGCGAACTTGGTCGCTTCGACGGTGGCTTTGATCAGGCGCACAACCAAATCTCGGTGCGTTACCGCGTAGGATCGTCTGGCGACGATGCCTTGGGATAAAAATCCGCTGCCCAAAGCGCGCAAGTCTTTGGGCGACACCAGTTCGCGATAACCCTCTTTGAGCAAACGGAAGGTGTGGGGCGGCGAGAGCACCGCGCCGTCGATGGCGCCGCGGATGAGCGCGGCAACGGCTTCCGGGAAGCCGCCCATCTGCAGCGTGCTGACGTCTTTCAAATTATTTCGCTCCACTAGAGTTCTGAGGGCGAAGTCGGTGACCGAACCGAAGCGGGTGATGCCGATCCTCTTGCCTTGCAGAGAGCGCAAGTCGCGAATATCGGCGCGCACCATGACGGACTGGGTGAAGTAGGGCAGCAACGCGGCGATCTGGATGATGTCGCCGCCGCTTAAGACATTGGTGATGACCGCCGGTCCGCCGAAGGCCGCCAAGTTCGCCGAGCCCGACAACATTGACTGCACCATCACCGCCGACGCGCCGACGTAGACCATATCGACGGCAAGGCCATGTTTTTCGAACAGCCGAGCCTCCTTAGCGATGACGAATGGAATGCTGTTGAGGCCCAAGGGACCGTACGGGAATGGGACTTTGGTTAATTCCTGTGAATGCGATTGCTGTTGGATGAGCAGCGCGCCCGCTAGTATGGCGATGGCGATGAGTTGCTTCATGATTGTATTGACTGCATAGCGGTCTTTACGCTTGCCGTCAAGAAATTCTCTGCGCTTCTTGCCAAGCGAATTGGCTTCGCATAATCATCGCGTAGACAGCTTTCGAGTCCCGTATCCGGAGGTAACAGATGCCCAAGGTTAAAGTGCACGACATCGAGCTTTACTACGAAGAACATGGCAGCGGCCGGCCCATGGTGTTCTTGAGCGAGACCGCCTGCGTCGGCGAGGTGTGGAAGATCAATCAAGTCGGCGAATTTTCCAAGGACCCTAAAGTCATCACCCTCGACTACCGCGGCACCGGGCAGTCGAGCAAGCCGTCCAGTGATTATACGACCAAAATGTTCTGCGACGATGTCATAGCGTTGTTGGATTATCTCAAGGCTGAAGATGCCATCGTCGTCGGCCACTCCATGGGCGGGCGGGTCGCGCAACTCATGGCCCTCGATCATCCCAAGAAGGTGCATAAGCTGGTGCTTGCTTCCACCGGCGCGCATTATCCGCAGACCAAGGGTTTGCCGCTCAAGATCATCAAGGAAATGATCGAGTGGGGTTACCAGAAGTATGAACGGGATCATACGATCCTGGTGGGTTGGACCGACGACTACGTTAAAGAACATCCGGAGAAGATTGAAGCTTACCTGAAAGTCCGCATGACTAATTTATGTCCGGTGGAGTTTTACCTGCGCCATCTGATCGCCCGCCAGAGCCATGATACCAGCCAGCGGCTTAAGGACATCAAGCAGCCGACGCTGATATTGGTCGGCGACGGCGACCAAAATATGACCAGCGAGATCAATCATCGCATGTCGTCGGAGATATTGGCGCAGGGTATTCCCAACTCCACGCTGGTGCTGTTGCCGAACGAGCGGCATAGTTATTTTTTCAGCAATCCCGACCTGGCGCACAAAACCATTCGCGAGTTTTTAAAGTCGTAGGGGCGACCGGCCGGTCGCCCTCACCGGCAAAGGCGCCAAGGCGCAAAGTAAGGACAGATCAATATGCCGACGGTACGCACCCACGACGCCGAGATTTATTACGAAACTCACGGCCAAGGGCAACCGTTGCTATTTTTCAGCGAGACCGCTTGCGATGGGCAGATCTGGAAACTTCACCAGGTGCCGGAGTTTGCCAAAGACCACATGGCGATCGTCCACGACTATCGCGGCACGGGACGGTCGAGCAAGCCAACCATCGATTATACGACGCGGATGTTTTGCGACGATGCCGTGGCGCTGCTCGATCACTTGAATGTCAAAGACGCCATCGTGCTCGGTCACTCCATGGGTGGGCGGGTGGCGCAGCTCCTCGCTTTGGATCATTCACAGCGGGTGAAAAAATTGATCCTCGCCTCCACCGGCGCGTCGTTTCCCGGCGGCGCAGGGCTGCCGTTGCAGATGTGCCGGGAAATGATCGAGTGGGGCTATAAGCGATATGTGCGCGAGCACACGATTCAAGTCGGTTTCACCGCTGACTTCGTGCGCCAGCAGCCGGAGCGCTTGGAAACATTTTTTCGCCAGCGCTTGGATAATATCTGCCCGGTGGAGTTCTACCTGCGCCATGTGTTGTCGCGCCAGGGGCATGACACCAGCGCCAGGCTGAAAGAAATCCGCATGCCGACGCTGGTGCTGGTCGGTGAGAACGAAGGAGATCCTAATGTGGTCATGACCCACCGGATGTCATCTAATATTCTCGCCAAAGGAATTCCCGGCGCTAAATTTGTCATGCTGCCGAAGCAGAAGCACAACTACTTCGTCAGCGATCCGGTGAAAGCGCATGAAGTGATACGAGAGTTTTTGCGCTAACGGCGGTTTCTAGCGGCTGTAGAGCGATTTGATAAAGCCGCTGTCTTCAAGTTCCTTGACCAGCGTATCATCGACGAAGGAGCGGACTTCCCGTTCTTTTACCTTGGGATCCTCTTCGGCGATCTTATCGACGATCGATTGGACGGCACGGAGGGATGGATAGGGAACGTCACTGTAAGCGGCGGTCATCAAATTATATGACATTTCCAGGTAGCGCACGTCTCGTTCCTGGGACGATTGAATGCGCAGTTTGCGTCCCATGATATCGAGACTTTCCTTTTTGTTCTTCTTGAAATAGGCGATGCCTTCAATGTATCCCTTCATGAATTTGAGCGCCTGATCGCGATTCTTGCGCAGAAAACTACGGGTGGACTCCAGAGTGTTTTGCAAATAGTAGATATCCATGGTCATCGGGTCGCCGACGACGCGGTAGCCCTTATCTTCCGCAAGAAAAAACGTCGGTAAGGTTAAGACCGCGGCATCGATTCCCCCCTTATCGAGGCTGGCGAGCAGCGCCGGCGACGAACCGACCTGAAGCGTTTGCACTTGATCGGGGCGCATATTCCATTTCTTGAGCATTAACGCCAGTACGAGATGGGCCGCCGAGCCGAATTGAGTGATGCCGATTTTGCGGCCTTTGAGATCTTGATAGGTTCTAATCTCGGGCTTGGCGAGGATGCGTTGCAGCCCTTTGGTCAGCGTGGATGACGCGATCACGGTATCCGCACCGCGCATCTGCGAGCGGATCGACCCTTCGCCTCCACCCACCGAAAAATGAATATCGCCGGCGAGCAGGGAGCTGACGACTCGCGCACCCGTATTGAATCATCTAAAATGTAACTTTGGGAGGGGATGTTGACTCATAAAGAATGTAACCCAGCTATGGTTGGTAAAAACAGCAACCAGGGAGGGTTACGTATAGATGAGTGGAAAGACCCGATGGGATTATCTCAAAGCGATTTACGTTCGTTACCAGAAAGTATCCAAGCCGCTGCGAGCAATTATTCTCGACGAGTTTTGCCAGGTCTGCGACTACAACCGCAAATACGCCATTCGCTTGCTCAATGGCCCAGCGCCGCAAAAGCCCAAGACGATCGTACGAAAGGGGCGTCGACCAACCTATGGCGCCAAGATGATCGCATCTCTGACGGCGATCTGGGAAGCGGCCGGCTATCCGTGCTCAGTGCGTTTCAAAGCGCTGTTGCCGCTGTGGCTGCCGTGGGCGATCAAGCGCATGGCACTGACGGCCCCAGTACAAAAGCAACTGCTCACGATCAGCCCGTCAACCATCGACCGGCGGCTGAAGGGAAAAAGAGGTCAACTCAAAAAGCGCCTCTACGGGCGCACCAAACCGGGCACCTTGCTCAAACATCACATCCCGATCAAGACCGACAACTGGGATGTCAAAACGCCCGGCTTTACCGAGATCGATCTGGTCTCTCACTCCGGCAACTCGGCTTCAGGCGAGTTTCTGCACTCGCTCAACGTCACCGACATCCACACCACCTGGGTGAAAGCCGTGCGGTGATGGGAAAAAGCCAGATCGGGGTGCTCAGCGCCATGCAGGACATTGAACAGGCTCTGCCTTTCAAACTGTTGGGCATGGATTCGGATAATGGTTCGGAGTTTATCAACTACCATCTCAAGACCTTCTGCGATCAAAAGGGTATCCAGCTCACCCGTGGCCGGCCTTACAAGAAAGATGACAACGCCCATATCGAACAGAAAAATTACACCCACGTGCGCAAGATCTTGGGCTACCTACGCTATGACACTCCCTTGGCGCAAAAAGCCATCGACGAGCTTTACCAAAACGAACTGAGAATCTTTCAGAACTTGTTTCTTCCTGCCATGAAG